>MPSQ01000003.1 GCA_003260355.1 SR1 bacterium human oral taxon HOT-345 | reverse complement strand
TACAAAGTCTGTAAAAATCTGAATGAAGTCTTTGTTACTTTTGTTTTCCCATCATGGAACATTCCTCCGATAGATTCAGTTACCCAAGTAGGATCTAGATTCAGATTTCCTGCTTTTTTTAATTACTTTTTGATCAATACCACAGCAATAAAATACTCCGTCTTCTCCATATACTTGCAGAGGGAACTTCCATCAAGTCCCACTCCAGCTATAGAGTAGATTCCTTCTATTGTTTTCAATTCCATATACCAAACGGGAGATTCTCTCATCTATAGAAATGAAGTCTATGGATTTCAAGTAAAACTTGGGGAGGAGACTAAGGGATGTAAGCTCTTTGTGGATATAAATAGAGATAATATGCCTGATAATACTACTTTTCTTCTCTATGGAAAAATATGGACAGGAGAAGAGAGTCCTCTTGCCTGAGCTTTGTGGAAACTCTGAGCCGTTGAAATAGGAGGAGCAAGAATCTTGAGCACTAACAGGTATTGGGACATCTATAATGAATGAGGAGATAGTATGCGATGATTTGACAGTTTTATAAAGGATACATTATGATACAATCAGAAATATTTCTTCTTACAGACCTTTACTAATGTTGGTCATAAGGTCCTAAGTGATTGGTTACCCAACCTTAAATGCACTCCCTATAAACATGAAGACTGATATGAAGGAAAAGATTGTTGAGATGTCGACAGAATATTATTTAAAGATTTTACGATCTTAAAGTTCTAATTAGGATACTCTCCCGACAATTTAAGAGAAAAGGCCTCTATGAGATTCCATAGAGACCTTTTGAATACTTAATAATTACTCTTTCTGATACCGCATCCAACCAGTAACTTTGAACTTAGAGTCAGAGCAAACAACTGTATTACCGGATCTTTTTAATTCTCCTCCAATTGGATACCACTGAGGATTTTGAGCAGAACCATCACCTGAATTTTGCTGAGCTACTTTTACATAAGTCCTCGTCACTTCCATAACAATAGCAACATGCCCATCTCCTCCGCCAGAGAAGACCAGAATATCTCCAGGTCTTGGTGCAACTGATTCTGAATTTGGGAAGGCATCTAAGCCCTTTGCTGATTCCTCTCTATACCAATCTCTTCCATGCCCTCCATTTTTTCCTTTATTTAGAAAAGGAACGCAAACTTTCTCAAAAAAATCCTAACTCCCCCCTTGCATCTCTTGATTAAGCAGCATGGTTTGATTTTCTAGCACGAGTTTGCCGATAATATCATCAATGTTTCCCATCATAATACTTGGAAGGTTAGACCATGACTCATGGATACGATGATCAGTAATCCTATCCTGAGGAAAATTATAGGTTCTGATCTTTTCTGAACGATCTCCCGTTCCAATCTGGTTTCCTCTTAAACTTTTTTCTTCAGCTTGCTTCTTTTCAAGCTCAATCTGGTAGAGTCTAGACTTCAAAACGGCAAAGGCTTTTTCTTTATTCTGCATTTGAGATTTACTATCTCCAATATTTACAATGAGTCCACTTGGAAGATGGTGAAGTCTGACTCCGGTCTGGTTTTTATTGGCATTTTGACCACCAGAAGAAGAAGCAGCATAAGTATCCATTACGATATCTTTCGGATCAATCTGAATGTCCACATCTTCCGCCTCCGGCATAATCGCAACGGTCACCGTAGAAGTATGCACTCTTCCATTGGATTCGGTGTCAGGGATTCTCTGCACTCTATGGACTCAACTCTCAAACTTCATCAGAGAATAGACCGAATCTCCAGCCACTTTTACCATCACAAATTTTACTCCACCGATATCAGAAAGCTGTTCCTCCACGATTTCAGGTTTTCGTCCTTTTTTCTGCGCGAACGTGAGATACATTTTCAAGAGTTCTGCTGCGAAAAGTCCAGCTTCATCTCCACCTGCAGCAGGTCTGATCTCTAGATAAATATTCTTCTCATCGTTCGGATCTTTCGGCAAGAGGGCGATTTTGAGGTCATAATCAAGTTTTTCAATAGCAGCTCTTGCTTCTTCAAGTTCCTCTTTTGCCATATCAAGTAAATCAGGATCATTTTCATTATTAAGAATTTCTAATGCTCCCTGCTCAGTTTCAAGTGCTTTTTTGTAAGCACAGGCAAGATCATAAGTTTTTTCTAAGCCTGCAAGCTCTTTATTGATTTTCTTGGCTTTATCCATATCTTCAAAAATCTCAGGCTGGAGCGACTGTTCTCTGAGGGTTTCATATTTATTGATGATGGTTTGTAACTTCTCAAGCATTGAATTATCATGAAAAAATTAAAAGTCTGATTTTTTTCTTTATTTTCTCTTCTTTAATAGAAAATCTGACTCAATGGGAAGGCAAAAATCCTAAATAATCCCCAAGACACTTTTGAAATGTAGGTTCAAAGAGCATCTGAAAGCGGTCCCCATACCACTAAAACCAGGAAACCAATCGCAATATATCTCATATTTCTTTCCATCCAAGCGCCAGCCTTGTGCGAAATGATTTTTACCAGTCTGTATCCATCAAGTGGAGGAAGTGGGATGAGATTGAAGGCAGCAAGCCCAAAATTGATCATAGAAAAATGCATCCAAAACTGAATAACGAGATCATTTGCATTGAAAAGTGCAATCGCTGAAGTCCCGAGGAGTTTTCCGTAAATCATGAGGATGAGGATTCCTAGGATTCCAAGCACGATATTGCTCGCAGGTCCTGCCAGAGCTGTAATAAGCTCATCTCTATAGGGCTTCTTGTAATAACTAGGATCAATCTGTACCGGTTTCCCTCGCCCAAAATGAATCAAAAAAATCATCAAAAATCCGATCGGATCAATATGTTTCAAAGGGTTTGGAGTCAGTCTTCCTTGGATTTTTGGAGTAGGATCACCGAGCTTATAAGAACTATAAGCATGAGCAAACTCATGAATACCAATAGAAATCAAGAGGATGATCGCAAGTTGAAGATAATTTCGAACTTCTCAAAATGTAAGCATTGACACCTGAAAAATAAAGCAATGAAAAGATAGCGTTTTCCTTGAATTTTTCAAGGTAATCATTCTCCTGCAGCCCAAATAAAAAAGGGGAAAAGCTCCCCTAATTTATGATGTAAAAGATTATTTATACTATTCTGCGGGTTTTAAGAGCCCAGCAAAGGGATCGCCATCAACAACTTGAGATGGAGTGGATGATTCATGTTCCTTCTCTCACGTCTCTACATTTGTTTTCATCTCAGGAAGCGGAAAGGATACCCCAGACTTAGACTGTAGATATTGAAGGAAGCCTCTAATGTCTTTGATCTTCTTAAAATTAATCTCGGTATTTTTGATGAGGGCAACTTGCGAATAAAGGTATTTTCTCCAGTTGTACTCATAAAGCGTAATACCAGATCAAAAATCAGAAGAAATCAGACTTTTCTCAATGTTCACAAAGTTGTACGGATGTCAGAGGATGATAAGTGGCATATCCTGAGCATAAATTGCATTGATTTCACTTGCAATTTGGCTGTCTTCTGGATTTTTTGTATATTGCTTAAAGTAGTTACTAAGATTTGGATTGGTGTATTTAGAAGGGTTTGCCATAACATCATCAGTCATGAGGACTTTAAGGAGGTCTTTTTTCATTCCCATATTAATAGTGTTGAGGAGAATATCATATTCTCCAAGGACGATTTTTGCCTCAAACTGTTCAGGAGAGCTCACCTGTTCAAAGAGGAAGTTCTCCAAAATACCAGCCTTTTCAAAGATCGTTCTCAACTGTTTTACCGCAAAGTTAGACTCCAAACTATTATAGTAAAGAACCTTTACCTTCCAATCGCTCGTGTCGTCCTTCTCTTGTGTCGAAGTAGCAAGAACATAGAGATCAATATTGGCAATCGTATAGGTCTTCCCTTTTATGCTACCAACAATAGTATACTGATTGAGTCCTGGATTCAGATTCTTTCCATTTTCTAGAGGATAAACCACCTTTTTATCAGTCTTCTTATAGTTCTTGGGAGAGAATTCATGTCATTTTGCATCTTTGATCTTTATGGTTTCAAATTGGTTGGAGAACTTGATTTCCAGGTTAAAAGTAGCATCAGACTTTGGTGTATAGAAAACAAACTTTCTTTCAACCCCATTGATACTGATTGACTTTTTTAGCTCCAGAACTCCACTATCTTGGAGATCCTGCTGCTGCACTCCTTCTTTTTCGCTAAGAGCAGCACGGTTGATAAACTCCTTGATATTGCTTCCATCCGAGTAAAACTTTTTTAGCAGACCTCACTTATACATCCAAAGGAATTTTCCATACTCATCTCCTACATAAAACTTACTATTGATCAATCCAGCTAATGCTCTTCTTAGCCTTACCTTCATCTTCGGAGACTTAGTATTGAAGAAGAGTGTCAAAAGGTCTGTTTTTATAACCTTAAGAGTTTTATAGTTAGGAAGCTGGACTTGGTGAGTATAGGCATCAACGATAGTTTTCCCGTTTTCCAGAAGAAGTCTAGAAAGATCCTCAAAGCTTGGATACTTTTTAATTTGATAGTAAGCAAAGTTGGTATCCTGACATTGCATGAGATTGAAAACCAAGCTCAATCCATCACTACTCTTAGGGACAATTTTCCCGCAGGCACTAGTAATTGGACCAGCAGCAAAGGCTGAAGTATAGTCATTCATCTGAGCATGCTCCAAAATATGCCTTGGAAGGATAGAGAACGTAAAAAAGTAATTATTGTCCGTCGTGCTAGTAGGGAATTTTACCTTAATCTTCCCATCTTCTTTTTCAACACTAATCTCATGATAGGCATTAAGCGACTTGATATTCCAGACATTCTGACGAATAATGCGGTCATAGGTAAAGAAAATATCGTCTAAGCCTCGATGCTCGCCATCAGACCACGACTTCCCAGTTCCTACTTCAGAAACATAATAAGTCTGATAATCTTGAGTCAGAATCCTACATTGACCGTTCTGTAATCCTTGTTCATTCAGAGTTGTATAATCAATACACGCATCAAAAAGCAAAGATTGATAAAAAAGACTCTGCCCATCATTCCTTAGATAGGGAAGATAAGAAATCTGATCAAAGAATGCCTCGACAAAGGTTCCGCCCTTTTGATTGGTCTTTTCTCCATTTTCGACAAGAAATTGATATCCTAGGATCAGGCTAAATGCTACTCGAACCCCAGCCATAACTCCCAAAAAATAAGCCAACATTCTCTTAGGAGAACTCGACTCATAACTACGGTATCGCATTATCTAACGTAGGGTAAAAACAACACAATAATCACAAAAAGCACACCAGAAATAAGTGCAATTTTCTTAAGCTTTCCTTCCATGGTTTTTTTACTTCAGTATTCATTTCCTCCGGCAGAAGCTCCACCGAGCCCCATTCCAATACCACCTCCTTTTGGAGACTGAAGCAAAACACTTGCTATAAAGACAATTCCAGTAATGAGCATGGCAATGATTAATAAAGTTCTCATAGCTATCTAATAAAACAAAGGTAAATCGACACACATTTTAATGATTTGCTTAAAGAATGCAAGTGATGAGAAAATTCCTAGCCCTACAAGCTAAAATAAACCATACACCAATTCTTATAATCGCAGTAAACAACATTTTCTCTAGAGATAATAAAGAGAAAAAAATCAGAACACATAGAGAGCGGTAGGCTTACCTTGAACGGAAAGACGAGTGTTCCTTTTTGCTCCACAAAAATAATCCCGAAAAAGAAAAAGCTTACCGTTCGCTGATAAAAAATTATAACTATAATTTCTCAAAATGATAACTATGATTTTATAAAATTGAAGTTATGATTTTATAAAATGATAACTATGATTTTTCTCTTGTGCAAGAACGATCCAGGAAAGCGAGAAGTCTCCATCAAACAGTGTGGACAGAAGGGAAAGGTAGACAAAGCAGACACAAAAAAGAAAAAATCCAATAAAGCTGAAGAAAACAGGGGATTCTACCAGAAAGAAGCACGATACGATTTTCAAATCCAACAAAAAATTTCTTTAGATTGAAAAGTGGGAGTAAAATCATACACTGAGATCAGAATTTTATTCTTGTTAGGATCTTGATGAAGATTGCACTTATCGCAGCCATGGCTCCCAATAGGGTAATTGGATGCCAAAACCAGCTCCCTCGGCATTATTCTGAAGATCTTCAATATTTCAAAAAGACAACCCTGAATCATACTGTCGTTATGGGAAAGAATACCTTTATTTCACTGGGGAAACCGCTCCCGCAGAGGAGAAATGTTGTTATTACTTCCCAGCCGATTCCCTCCCTTGAATGTTATCCAGACAGGGCAAGCTTTTTGGCAGATTTTAAGCCCACAGATCCAGAAGAACAGGTTTTCATTATTGGAGGAGCTTATACCTATCAGAGCTTTCTTCCGGATGCAGATCTTATTTATCTGACCAAAATCAGAAAAAACTACCAAGGAGATACCTTTTTCCCCAGTTTTGAGTCAGATTTTGTCTGTATTTCAGAGACAACAGGACAAGAGGTAGACTTCCTAATCTATCAAAGAAAATAACTTTTATTTCCTGTACTTTCAACCCATGCAAAGTTATCTCGCCATTGTCAAAAACGTTCTAGACCACGGAGAACGAAAAGACAACAGGACCGGAATCCGCACAAAAGCCATCGCAGGAACCTTTTTTGAGCACAATATGCAGGAGGGCTTTCCTCTTCTGACCACCAAAAAAATCCCTTTTAGACTTGTGGCTTCCGAATTAGAATTTTTCATCAAGGGAATTACTGACAAGGAGCGGCTTCTAGCGAGAAATAACCATATTCGAGACGAATGGTGCTCGCCTGACCGTGTGCCTTATAGTCATGATACTGCGACGCAGGCAGCGATGAAAGCGGAGAGGGAACTTGGACCGATTTATGGCTTTCAGCGGAGGCATTTCGGTGCTAAGTATCAGACCTTTAGTACTAATTACGATCAGCAGGGTGTAGATCAGTTAAAAAATCTGATCCAAACCCTCAAAAGGAACCCTTCCGACAGGAGAATGATCGTCTCAGCCTGGAATCCAATGGATCTAGGATGTATGGCTTTACCGCCTTGTCATTATGGATTTCAGGTGACCGTCATCAATGGAAAACTCAACCTCCTGCGAAATCAAAGATCAGTAGACATCGGATTAGGACTCCCATTCAATATCGCAAGCTATGGGCTTTTACTCCATCTTCTTGCCAAGGAAGCAGGACTACAAGAAGGGAAGCTGGTTGGATTTCTCGCGGATACCCATATTTATGAGAACCATATTTCTGTTCTTCAGGAACAGCTGACTAGAATACCAAAGCCCCTTCCAAATATAGAAACCAAGCAATGCTCTTCAATTTTTGAACGGGAATACACCGACACCGTAATAAACGGCTATGATCCAGATGCTTCTTTGCCTATGGATGTCGCTGTCTAAATTTAAAAATCTTTCTTATTTCCTTTGCCATCAACCATGTCAAAACTCAACTTCAAAATCCTCAAGCAAAAAGGGAAAGCCAGAGTCGGTGAAATCACCCTCAATGGAATCAGCCTCAAAACACCGATTTTTATGCCGGTGGGGACCAAAGCCACGATCAAAGGTCTGATTTTAGATCTTTTGCAGGATTCACACTATATTGGAAATCAAATTGAGCCGATCAAGCTCATTCTCGCAAACACTTTTCATCTCTATCTTCGTCCGGGAAGTAAAATTGTCCAGGCGGCTGGAGGTTTGCATCAGTTTGAAAACTGGAAAGACGGACTGATTCTGACTGATAGCGGAGGGTTTCAGGTTTTTTCTCTTGGTCTAGCAAATCAAAAATTCAACGACCAAAAACATACTCACAAAGTAGGAATAAAGCTGACTGAAGAGGGTGTAAAATTCCGCTCGCCTTATGATGGATCAAAGCATATCTTCACCCCAGAAAATGTGGTAGATACCCAATGTGAGCTTTGATCTGATATTATGATGGTGCTAGATGTTTGCTCTCCTACTGGTTCTGACAAGAAAACCATAGAAAAGCATATTGCTATGACCCATCGCCGAGCAAAAAGAGCTTTTGAACATTTCAAGCCCAAATACGAAGAGGCGAGAGGTGTCCTCTTCCCTATCGTGCAAGGGGGGACGTATCTCGACCTCAGAACCCAATCCGCAGAATACCTTTCTCAGTTCGCTCGGGATGGAATTGCGATCGGTGGGGTGAGTGTTGGAGAAAGTAGAGAGCTGATTGAGCAAGTGATTGCACATACTGCACCACTTTTGCCAAATGAGAAGCCGAGATATTTGATGGGCGTAGGAACTCCAGAAGACCTGCGTTTTGCGATAGAGCAGGGAGTAGATATGTTTGACTGCGTCGCAGCAACGAGACTTGGAAGGCACGGAATCGCCTTTTCTGACCAAGGGAATATCAAAATAACCAATTCTGACTTTAGAACTGATTTCTCTCCTTTGACTGAGAACTGCGATTGCTACACTTGCAGAAATTTTAGCAAAGCTTACCTCTGCCACCTCATCAGAGAACAGGAAACACTCTGAGGAAGCCTTGTCGGACTGCATAATATCGTGTATTTGAACCGTATTTTAGAAGGTCGGAAAAAGAGATTTTTGGAGGAAAATTAAACAGTGGAAGTCTGATTTTTATCTTTTTGTTTCAAAAGAGATTTCAGCTCATCAGCTAGTTTTTGAGCAATTTTCTTTTCTCCAGAATCAGGGAATAAGGGTTCTAGTGAGATAAATTTTTTTCCTTTATGATGCCTGAGATAAACAGAGCCTTGGAGATTCGGATAATCTTTTTGGAGTTGCTCAAGGTAAGGAAAGATCACTTCATCAGACAGCTGAGCAAGATTGTGAAAATACAAAAAGGTTCTTGTGTGATTCTTCATTCTTACAACTCATTCATCATAAGTTTTGCTATTAAAAAGCGTCATCATTTCCATATAGCGCATGGTATCAAGATTCGGAATGAGGATTTCTTTCAGATTTTCTTTGGTTGGGGAAGTATTACTTCAGCTTCACGGCTGAACAGGAGGCTGATTAGTGGCCTTGGGGTTATTTAGAGTCATAATCTTGCTTTGTAAAGAATAAAATTATCAAAAGTCTATAATTCAAAGTTTATTGTCTGGAGTGATGATAAGGTTGTGCAAATTGGGATCTGGATGCTTAGGAAAATGCTTGAGGAAAAAATTATAGGCTAGTTCAAGTGTTGTTCACTTCTTACTATCCCCATAAAGCTGTGTAAAAACTGTAGGATCCGGCTCTCGGACCCCATCAAACTCTTTAATAAAACTTGATATCATTATTGTAGGATCAGATTCCAACATTCCAGGGTTGATAAATTCCTTCTGAAATGCTTTTTTTCATATTTTAGGTAGCAAATCTCTTTCTATAAGATGAAGATAATTTGAGATCATTTTATCACTGATATTCTGTTCTTTACAATTTTCATACAGCGTCTTGTCTGATTTGATAAGAAGGTTGTCTGAAGTTCAAAAAGCAAAATGTCTTTCAAAAAAAGGAGAAAAAACTGATCTCATGATCTCAAATCGTAAAGTTGTACCAGGGATTTTATCCATAACAATAATTGGGATTTCTCATTGATATATTTCCAAAAGGCGGGGAAACTGAAGGGTCTTAAGAATAGCTTGTTGTTTTTTGATCGTTTCAATGCTAGAAATATCGCTTTTTGCCTCTACATTTTTTTGTCATGAAAGTGTAGAATAAAGGTTAAAGCCTGTTGGATCAGTAACAATACTGAGATAGTTTTTATGCAGTTTCTTGACCCAGGTATCATATTCAAGAATGAACTTTTTTTGGAGCTTTATTTCAGCTTTCACTTTATCTTTGATATTAATATCTTGAGAATCTAGATATTCAGGATGAGGTAACTTTACCACATAAACTCATTTCCCGTCTTTTTGGATTTCAAATACACTCGCCCAAGCCCCCTCACCAATCTTACGAAGAGAAAAATCCTGACCAATTTTTCTGCGGATCGCTTTAAATGCTTCTGCATAAGGAAAAATATCAGCATAATCCTTAGGATCATACTTCAACCGTTCTAAATCTTTGGGATTTAGCTTCAATCATTCTCAATGAGAGGAAAGATGATTAGTTGGCATCAAAAAGTAATGAGGTAAACTACGCCTCTAGTATAGTCAAAAAAAGAGAAATGTCAAAACTTACCGCTTTTTCCTCCCGCTAATTTTCAAGGTTCCGAGTTCTGAAAGGAGCAAAACGATCTCTTTCTGGGTTGCCTCATTTTCTTCTTCCAAAAAGCTGTCCCCATGCCAAATGGCAATGTGTAATCACTGATAGCTACTGAGAAGTTTGCGAAGCTCTTGTCTGTTAAGAACAGTGGTCTTGAGCCTCTTACTAATAGAGGCAAAAAGCTGATCTTGGTTCAGAATTTTATGTCCATTGAGAATAAGACGGTTATTAGGCAGTGCGGGAAGCATCTTGGGCATTTGAAAATATAAATATTCCTACTATAGTTTCTGGCTAGCAAATTGCAATCTTTTCAATTTTTTTTATTTCTCTTTCTCTTTCTCTTTCTCTTTCTCTTTCAAGATCACGCTTATCTCTGAAATGATTAGTAAAATTATAGCTTGAGAACAGAGGTATCTTTAGCTAATAGAAATTTGCAGAAGTCCCATTGATAGTAGCTTTAGCAAGACGTATTTTGAGCGTATTAATTATATTTTAGAAACGTGGAAAAGTTTTTTTAAATCCATTGTTGATACCCTAGAGTCTCTCCAAAGATCCCGAGCCAAGAATCAGATTTTTCTTCTATTTAAAAGTTTTGAAAACACTATTGTGAAAGGCGTGGTATGAAATATTAATTTTTGACTATCCCACGATCAGAGATAAGATCTTCATAAGCGAAAATGTTGTTTTTCCCTCAGAGCATTTTTTGATAAAAAGTCTGAACTCTAGTAGCACTTTTGAAGAGTTCTTTTAAGTACTTCTCTTCAGCTTTGTCTCAGGTTTCTAATTTAATATTTGGGATATCTTGCCAGTTTGGACCAAAATACTTACTAAAAATCTGATCTTTAGAACTATGCTTATTTACATTCTGAATCCAATTATACAAAGAAGAAACCGGGATATCATTAAATTTAATCCCGTTATTTTGATTCTTTATTGATAAGATTAGAGATGGATAACTCTCAAGATTAGTTGCATTAGCCTGTTCCTTGAGTTTGGTTTTTTGAGATTCACTCATTGAAAGAGCTCCAGGATCTATTCCAATGTCTCTGTAAAATGCGTTTAATCTTTCTCTTTCTTCAGCCTCTAGTTGTCCCTGCTTATTTCCTATAAGTGTGCTAGGAATATCTTTTGCCTGTTTTAATCCAATCTGACCAGCTGGTGTTGGGATAATCCCTACATTTCCAACGACTTTTTCTGCAGTTTCCATAACACCACTGGTTAGTTTATCAATTCATCAGATTTTTGTTTTCCCAGATGAAAATGCGAGCTTAACAAAATACCACATTAGAGCAAGTGTCATAAATGCAAGCATAATATCTTTGAAGGATTTTGTCCCATGATAGAGCGCTACTTTTGCATGTTCTCAAATGGTGAGTTCCGATTGATAAGAATTAATACTTCTCGCTTGATCACTGGTTATAGTTTCAGAGACTTTTACACTTCCATTGTCAAACTCAGAAGATCAGTTATCTTGTGACAAAAAGAACCCTTGAAGAATGACAACAAAAAGAATCATAATACTGATCCATAATGCGAAAAATACAGGTTTAAAAACAAGAACAATCATATCTCCAAGATTAAGAGCAGGTGTAGATAAGTTCAATTTTAATCCCAAAAAATCTTCTATTAATTTTTTTCTAGACAGTAGGACAATAATAGGACTTGCCGCAATAAAAATCCGCAGATAAAGCAGTCTAATAATAAGCACAGCAACCAAAACCAAAAGCGAAAATGCATAGAGGATAATCATTCCTGAGCTCAGAATAAGACTGATAATTGCTTTTGAAAACATCTCGATACAATTAGTAGGATTAGCTTCATAGTTTATGATCTGATTTTGGCTTTGAAAGACTGAGAATCCAAGATAGACAAGGGGGCCTCCGAGATTGTCTGATTTAGGTAGTAGCGAGTCAATTAAGTTTTTCTCAAAATCATCAGGTAATTTTTCCACATCATATTCTTTCCAGAGGAGTTCTTTATCTTTTTGAGAAAATACATCCGCAAATACGTTAATTTCAACCCCCTTAGGTGGCGTCTTAAACGGTTTGGAAAGAAGAGGATCGCTTTTGATGGAGGTAAGAAGAGATTCACGATAATTTGAGTTGGAACTAATGACTTGTGATGGGAAAGAAGAAATCGTTGCTATCCCTATTGTAGAAAAGTCAAGAAGCACCATCACAAGGAATCGGCTCGCTTGGACCAATATACTAGCTATCAAAAGTTCAGTAATGAACGAGGTAGGATTCTTTGCCTTAGTGCTAAAATTAAAAATATAGTTAAAAATACCGATCAAAAATAAAATTCAGATTGTATAGTTTACAAAAGTTCTTGAGATTTGTCGGATTTTCCAGAGAAGTCCATCGAGATGTATAAACTCTCCATAAACAAACGTATTGGTCATCAATTTCCCTGCAATACTACCCAGAATAACCCATACCCAAGAAGCAAAACTTCCTATGACGGTCAGAATAGTTTTAAAGGTTTCCAATCCTTTTGTCGTTTCAGTAGTACAAATGTCCGCCGCAAAAGCATTCCCAACGAGGAAAAAACTGATCATCACAAGAATGATTCAGATTTTTCGTTGAGAGACTTGCTTTCTTCTAGGCATAAACAACTGAAACAAGAGATAAAATTACTTTCCTTTCACTGTTAATTTTCCGCTGGTCGCATCAAGGGAGTATTGCTTATTTCCAATCTTGATATTTGCATTTTTACTCCATTCTCCGATTCTACCAGATTTCTGTATAGTACCGTCACTCAGAATTGCTTCCATAGCTCACTTTATTTTTGAGGCTTCAGATCATGCTACTTCAGGATCATCCTTCGCACTATTTCATTTATCGAGCTGCCCTTTCCACAGAGTATCAGCCAAATTTGCCATTTTTGTAGCATTTTCTTGTGAGGTATAAGTGCTTGATCTGATTTCATCAAGGTTTTTATAGGTATCAAGTGCGGAATTTACATTATTGTGATCAATGTTAAAGGTTGAAATCGGATCTGCTCCTTCAGTAAAAAAGGCCTTACTTTTTTCCTTAAATGCTTTATCATCATTGCCTTTATCATTATCGTCGGGAGAAAGCCAGTCCTTGAGATTCTTATCACTTTCTTCTTGTAGTTTATTAGCGAATTTATTAGCTATAGAGTCTCCTCCAACAGAGGCATTTTTCAGAGTTTGTAGCGAAAGTCATTTGCTACCAATTGGAATAAAAGGAGTACTCATAAAGGTCTTTTGTCAAAGCTCTTGCAGAGAGGATCAAATTGCTTTCCCAACAGAAGTTTGCTTGATAGCCCAAAAGAGTAGGAACCACGTAATTCCAAGCCCAAAGAGCATAATAACCACCCAAGAAAGGTTGAGGAGCCCATTATTGAGGTGTATCTTGATAAATCCAAGAATTCAGAGTGATTCATCTTTAGGATCGACCTCAAATCCAGAGATATCTTTGAGTACTTTTGCAGTACTAACACCGCCATTGGAGGGACCAGAAGCTTCATTACCTAAGCTGCTTTTAAGCGCACTCATAAAAACTAAAGAAATGCTGACTGCAAAAGAGATTAAGACAGGAGCGATAAGGAGCTTCATGAGTCAATCAATAGAAAGCCATTCAGGAAGAGCCTTCCCACCAAAAATTTTCAATAATGCAATAAACGGAGATAGAGCTATTGCTATCCAGAGAATCCCGACTCTCGCAAAAAGCACAACTACCAGAGCTATCAATGGTAAGATTAAAAGCACAGAAAATCCTGTATTGATCAGTGCGAGAATAAAGAGTTGCCATACTCACAAATCCTTGTATCCCGAAAGATCAGCAAAATTAAACATATTTGAATACAGAGAAACAAAAGGTCAAGTCATCGATTTTCCCTTATTGATGATGGTAGAAAGGGAAATGTCTGTTTTGTCATAGAGGCATTTATACTTAGCTTTATCTCATTCTCACTCCGCTTTCGCAGGAACAAATCAAAAAACATCACAGTCAGCTAAACCATTACCTTTGTAGCCATATTTCGTATCTCCCTCTTGATATCCATCAACTTGAGTCGCAGAGGGAGCCTTCCCCCCACTATTTACCAAAAAAGCTCATGGGCTAATAGGGTAAATCATTCCTCATGCAATTAGCTTTTTGACCTGGTCTTCCGAGCTTCTCTCGAGATCTCTAACAAACGACTTTAATTTTTGCTGATAATTAGCTTGCTTTTCTCCGCCAGTACGTTCAAATTCCACAAAAGAGTAAAGGGCTCAAATATGTGAACAATAACCAGGAATCATTGTCAGTTTCTTAAATCATCCAGATCAATTGCTTCCTGTAAGTGAATCAAACGCCCTTCCTACGATAAACTTTTGTTTTTGAACTTCTGCAATTTTACACGGAGCGATATAGTTTGTATCTTTGTTGTTTTGTTTCGTAGTCCAATAGGTAACAATCGCTTGATCGACGGTTTTATCTTTCTGAAGCCCCTCATCTCCAAGGTTAAGTAGGACATTAGTGGAAAGCAACCTCACATCATGGACTTTTTCATCAAGTTGTGTAATAATGCTCGTCGGGATCCCTCCTACAGAATACGTCAGAATTGTCGAAAGATCTACCAGCACCATCATAATAAACCATGTTGCTTGGATTAGCACACTTGCAATGAGAGTTTTTGTGATAAGTTCGGTAGGCGAGCCAATTTTATTAAAAAATCATAGCGATCGAACCTTTTTAGACGGAGAAAGATTATAGTTTAAAACTCAGATCAAAAATATCAATCCAAGTGCATAGTTTGAAAAAGTCCTTACAATCTGCCAAATCTGCCAAAGCGAAGCATCTAATCCCATAAAAGAACCATAGATAAGCTGATTATCCATCGCCAATCCAGCAAGTGCTACCAATGGTCGGAGAATAACGTATGCTACATTAGCGACGACCTGAAGGAGATTCCCCCATCCGATAAGCAGTTCTGTTGTTTGTTCTCCATTGCCAATACTATTTGCGGAGGTGTATAGCGATGAAAATACAAAAATAACGATCAAAAAAACACCAAAAATTTTCAAAAATCTCCCTACTTTTTGCTGTGAGTAAAGCTTCTTTCATGATTGCTCTCATCCACAAACCATCACAAAATATAATCAACTAAAGTAATCACCTAAGTATATGCAAAAAAATCTTAATCACAAAAAAACACTGAATTTCCGACGAGATGATCTTGCCAAACCAAGAAAAAATGATGATTTGTAAAGATTAAAAATCCTCTACCCAGAAATCGCTATTTTCAGAAAAGAGCCTCGTTTTCATCACCACTTCAAAAAAGAATATAAAGCACGATAGTCTATTTTTCATTCAAATTCTCCCTTGCAAATCTTCTAACCTTTCCCTATACTTACCAAAGTTTATTTCACTTTCATTGCAAATGAAAATAGGGCTTATCGGAGCAACAAACGCAGGAAAATCTACACTTTTCAACCACCTCATTGGGCAGTTTAGGGCAATAGTGACGGATATTCATGGTACGACAACCGATATCATCACGCATCAGATTGAGGTTGACGATCTAGGAAAGTTAACATTTTTTGATAGTCCAGGATTGCATGATTTCTCAGATGAGCTGCCTTTTATTGAAAAAATTGTGAAAGAATCAGATTTATTGCTTTTTGTAATTGATGATACGGTCGGAGTTTCGGCAAAGGACCAGCATATTCTTTCGCTCATTACGGAGAATGACAAGAGAAATCAGACTTTTCTTGTCGTGAATAAGCTAGATGTAAAGCGGAAAGCTAATGAATGAGATCTCGCAATTAGTGACTACTTTATTCTAGGGCTACAAAAAGTCATCGGAATTAGTGCAAAAAAGGAGAGAAATCTGGAGGAATTGGAGGATTCGATCAAGGAATTTGTAAGAGACTGGAAAGATAAACATCCAGATGTCCAGGAGCTAGATCTCCCTCAACAGCGTGGAATCGGAATCGCAATCGTCGGTAAGCCAAATTCTGGAAAATCTACGCTACTCAATACTTTAGTCGGACATGAACTCGCAAAGGTTGAGGATAAATTAGGGACGACAAGGGATTACCTCATTGGACAATTCAAGTCCCAGTGAAAATGGTATACCGTCTACGATACTGCCGGCATCAGAAAAAAAGGGAAAACCCACGGTATCGAAAAAATCGCATACGACAAAACCTCAAAAATGCTCGAGTTTATGAGACCGATTGTGATTTTTATGGTGGATTGTACGCAAGGAATCACGCATAGAGATATGACGCTTTTGCAGGAAATGACAATGTTGGGGCTTCCGATGATTTTTGCTCTCAATAAGGCTGATCTTGTAAAAAAGGAGGCGATTGATGCAATGGTAAAAGGTGCTCAGTCTTACCTAGATTTTGCAAAACATATTCCGATTATCCCACTTTCGGCGCTTAATGGGGACGGAATCGGGAATCTCCTTAGAATGGTGCAAAGAGTCCATCAAGAAAATCAGAAAAGAATCTGAACTACTGAGCTCAATCGCCTTCTTTCCCAAGAACAAATCCAGAGGCCAGCTCGCTTCACCAAAAATAGAACCTGTAAAATCATGTATGCGACGCAGATAGAGGTTGATGCTCCGACATTTATGGTTTTTGTGAATCACAAAGCAAGGGCGAATTTTTCATTCAAGAAGTGGATCGAAAACGTCCTGAGGAGAGCTTTTTGATTCGTGGGAGTCCCTATCGTCATCAAATTCCGTGAGAGAGGCGAGGGACAAGAAGAGAGGTCTGCACCGGGAGTTTCGCTCAAATCTCTTCGTAAGGAGCAAAAAGCCCGTCAAGAAACAATCAATAGAAATGCCATGAAAATCCTAAAAAAAAGAAAAAAGAAAGCTGACTAATGCCAGGAGTAGCGCCTTCAAGAGTGGATTATATCCAAGTATCAGGCTTTTTATGTCAAAGGGTATTCAGAGTAAACTATCTTGTAGCTATATTCTAGAAAAGCGGTCAAAATTTGACAAACAGAAATTTTGCGGTATAATAAAGGAGAATAATTTTATTTTCCAGAGCAAAATTAAGAGATGGCATACAATAATTACAGTAGCTATTCTGCAAGTACCCTAGATGCTAAAGATAAGCATTCAGACGCAGAGCTAAGAAAGATGGATGAAGCTGAGCTCAAAAGACAGCTAAAACTCGCAATTGATGGGAACGATGACGCCTATTTCAATCTTGTAAACCAAGTTTTAGACGAGAAGATCAAAAATAAGGCAAATAGTATCAATGATTTTCAATCGGCAGAAGGGGCGACCCAGACAATGAAATCTAGGTATGAAGCAATCCAAAATATGCCCGATACAACGCCTGCAGAAAAGGATGCTAAAAATAGTGCCATAAAGGATTTCTTTGAAAATGAGATGAAAAACTGGACTTCAAAGGCAGATAATATCGTCGATTTTGCTAAATCTCAAAAAGGCGAGGCAGACAGGTTGAAGAATCTGCTTGAAGGCGCAATAACTAAAAATGTAAAACTCAAAGAATCTCTGCCTTTTGGGAAACGGGGAAGATTAAAAAGAATCTACCATCAAGTGCAGAAAATCAAAGAAAAATACCCAGAAGATCGAGGAGAGCGTGTTCTTTTTCACCTAATGTCACTTACAGGCAAAAACTACACAGGCATGCTTCAAGGATGGAGAAGGAATATAAGAGCCGGGGCAAGGCGAAGAAAGTATTCAAAAGATATTGATGGGAATCTTGCAGTTATCGAAGAAAAAATAAAGCCTGATCCAAAAGATGGTGTTGTAGGAACCTTAGTAAAAGAACGTCTCTCTCATCTCATAGAAGAGGCTAAAGATCATTATTTTGAGAGCCAACGCAAAAGTATCTATGGATAAAAACAAACTTTTAAATCTTGATAATCATAGCTCATGTTGAAAAATCTAGCAGAAGCAAAAGAGTTTGCAGTAGAGAAAATCGAAGAAATCGTAGAAGATAAGCTTTCTGATTGGGAAAAAGACCTTATAGAATTTAAAATTGAAGATGATTTTTATCATAAGCTTGAGGAGATTGTCTCAGATGAAGAGATAGAAAATGCTGGATTAGCATCGCAGGAAGAACTAGATGCTTACCTTTTTACACACGTCCCGAATTATAATGCTATTCTAGAAGACGTCACTGCTAATTTCCTCGCTGAATATATGAATGCAGAGTTTTCTGAGGAAGAAAAGGAATAAAAATCAGAATTTAAAAGCTATTTTACCCATTACAAAGAAAAAGATGCCACATCAACACCTAGAAGAAACCCATGAAGCGGACTTTCTCAATGATCTGCTTTTAGAAGCTGGTTTTGATCCGCAAAAAGATGATTTTGAAGAGCTTAAGTCTGACATAGAGCCTATCCTTATGGATAGAATTATGATGAAGGTTTTTGAGACACTTTCCCCAGCTCAGAGGAAGGATATTATGAAGCTTTTTGACGCAGGAAAAGAAGCAGAAGCATTAGAAAAAATAGAAAATCTGATTCCAAACTATGATGATTTTTTGGCTCAGATTTTTGAAGATTTTCGTGACGAATATCTGAGAAATCTTGACATAGAAGACTAATTTTACTTTTTTTATATCCAAGATGGGAAAAACCATAACGAGTATTGGAAGGAGTGTTGGAAATGGTCTTGCTGGAGCTCCAAGAACACTCGGTGCGTGAGGTATTGCGATACTAGACACATTGAGAGGTGCAGGAAATATATTTACAGATATTGGTCAGATTACTAGAAATACTGGAGATCAGTTAAAAGAGGTGCTTCTCTCTTCACGAAATACTGGGAAGCGGTATAATAAGCTCGTCCAAGTCCCTGCTGGTGTGGGGATCGGAATCGGAATGCTTTGAGAAGCTGCAGTAAGAGCCACACTTAATCCGATAAAAAACGCTTTTCTCAATGTCCGTGACATCGCAGGGAATTTTTTCAAAAATATCGGGAATACAATCGGTCGTGTTTTTGACTCGAAAAAGCCAGTTTCAGACTTTTCTTTCGAGCATCTAAAAACTAAGGAGCCAAGCAAGAATAATCGAATCTCTAATCTAGCTCGACGAAGAAAAAAGAAAAAACCTGACTCCAACTAATACTTTATTTATTACCTCAATCCATTATGCCATCCAAAAATTCTTTCAATAAACTCTGAGGCATATCCTCTTCCGTCAAAAATGCTGCAAAAACTCTTGCCGTATCAGCGGTGCTTGCAGCGAATCTTTCCTCTTGTTCTGTCTATGATTCTAAAATAGTTACCCTAGATCCAAAGGGAGAATCGGTTACTTTTTCGGTAATTTACAAGGGATACAAAGACGGTCATCAGGACTTTGCTGTAGAAGTCAAGATCAAAAAAACCTGAGAAAATAGCTTTGAAGCCGAGATCGATCAGGCAGGAGAATCCTATTTATCAGAAGATAATTATAAGGCAGAGAATCCTGATGTTCTCCTCCAGAAGATTGCTGATGATATTGCAGAGCAGGTTCCTATGAATACGAGAACAGGATATGAAGATATGTTACGTAAGATCCATGAAAAAACTGCTTTTGTAGCTGAAGAATACAAAAAGATGCTTAATGAGTGATCCTCTTCAGCAGAAAAGATCGAAATCAGCTATGCACCTACCGAATAGCGAAAAAATCAGAGGTAAAATTGCTCTCTTTCGTAAAACGAGAAGTTTTGATCTTAAAGGTGCTTAAACGCAGAAAGAAACTTCCACCGTTGCCCAACATAAGGTCTTTGTGGCATGAGTTTTTTGTTGATTTGCCTCTTAATTTTTTCCTCCATGATAAGAAATTCTTCAAGGGTAGCTAAAGATTTAACCTCAGAAACAATTTCTTGTATCCAAGTTCCCTCTTCTCAGTCTAAGAGAGGTAACATCCATTTAACTGTTGGATAGCCTTGTCTTTTTATAAGATAGAGAAGCTTCATTACAGCTTCCAGAAATATTCCTTTCTTGATAAAGATAGTATCCAGCATCAAGTTTTTTTGTTCTTTTTTGAACATATCTTTAAGCTCTTTCATGTCTTGAAATGCTTGGATATAATGCTGCATGAGTCTGTCTTCATACCCTTGATCAAACCATTTTTGCAAGTCTGCTTTAAGCGAGCTGTGTTTGGCGTGATTGTCATTAACCAATTGCATCTTGCTATAAGAAAAATAGTCAATGAGGTTGCTAAGATAGAGTTCTGTCATAAACTTTATTTCGAGAAGAACCTCGCTTCCTTCATAAGAAAATCGTTCTTCTAGCCCCGCCTCTTCACCTTCTTTTCTAAAACCATGTTCAAAAGATTGCTTTAAATAATACGAGTAGTCTTTCGGATCAATAAAAACAAGAATATCTATATCCGAAGTTGGAGTCCAGGTACCTATCGCACGAGAACCTGTCAAAAAAATAGCTTCTTTCTCTATTCAAGGATATATGGTACCCATAAATTGTAGGATAAGTTGTTTGAGGGTTTCTGGCATGATAGGGAAGCAAAAGTATAAAAGAAAATATCCTCAATTACTAGTGATTTCTTCCTTTTATTCAATTCAATTAAAAGAAGTTTCCTTCGAAAAGAATAATAAAGGAAAGTGCGTAGCATTATTTTGTCTATTGCAAAAAGAAAAAATCTGATTCTTCATTATATATCCCAAGAAACTCGTCTGTAAACACCAATACTTTGTAGATCCTTCTCCCAAAATATCTCTACGAAACCATTTGCCAAACATTTTTTCCCAAAAAACATCATTTTTGGGGAAGCGACGAAAGTTTTTTCGCTCAAAACATCTCTGCAGGTAATTTGCCAAAAGTTTTTTCACCAAAATCGTCGTTTTGTTTCATTTTCACTTTGGGAATTTACTCAAATAGCTCTGCAAGAGACGATTGTTGATCGGAAATCCGCCCAAACAGGGCTGCAAATATAAATTCATCATAGGAAACTCATTCAAAACGTTTGTAAGATAGACACCGATTCCTCGGATTTGGCTAAACTAAGCGATTTTTTACTCTTCCAATCCAAAAATAGAGGTAAGTTTTTTGAAAAACGCAATACAAAAATTCTTACGGTGATGAGAAATCAGGTTTTTTATCTTTTTTTTAGTTTTAGCTTCTTATTCTATGCATGGGGAGGAAGATGCTACTTTTCTTTCCAAAATTTTCGCATCATGTTGGCAGCTCCGTTTGGTCGCATATGCCCACCCTCAGAATACTTACAAAATACTACAGGAGCTTGAGGGAGACAGTTTGAATATCTTACGCAGTCCATCCCATAGGAGTTCTGGTAAACTTCGGTTTCTGGTCAGCATTGGTTTTGTTTGAGATATTTATCACGGATTTGCTCCCCTCATGCAAAAGATGCAAGGTTATCATTCGGATTATGAAAGATGATCGCAGAGGTCGGTGCAGAACACTCAGGAAACGGCATGGGGCTTCCCGCTACGATACCAACACCATGGATATTCGTTGCTCTCGCACATCCGAGCATGCTGGTAAATCGCCCACCCAATGAGTGTCCTACCACGTATACTTCACTCGGATCAATACAATAGTGCTCAGAGATTTCATCCAAAATAGCATCAAAAAGCTGATAATCTCTCAAATTTCATAGTTTATCTCACGGATCTCTTCGATTCCTCTGAGGACCATCCTCTGGTAATCCTGCTGGATAAACGGTAATCAAATTCCCATCACTAGCTTCCTCAATTCCATAATACCCCAGTCCATCATTAGAGCTGGTGCGTCCATGAAAGGCAAACACTAATTTTGCAGGTTGAGAAGGAGTATAATGCTGTCCTACATGGGTGATAAAGTGCCTTTCTGTTCCATTAAGCATTACGGAAGAAGGTATGTTAGTAGGTTGTGATTTTCAGCAGCCAGGAGAACGAAAGTTACGGTTATAATCTCGACTTCCTGATTGTCATTTGAGGAGCATTGTTGCTAAATGAGCCATCATCTCACGACTAAATGCCTGTTCTGGATAGTAAGCATATTGAGAAAAAATTGAATGCTGATGCACAAAATCAAGATACTTTGCATACCAAAAGTTTGAATCGACGTTTCTCGTTTGGATTTTAAAACCTTCGATCGCCATTTTCAGCCCTTCCACAAAAGTAACTGTCTGATTCGGCTTAAACGTGCCGTCATCATAGCCCTTTACGATTCCCATAGCTTTCGCAGTGCATACGATGTCCACAAACCAATCTTCCTTAGCGACATCAAGAAAGCAAGTTTCATGTTCTCCTGCTGTATCAATATTCGCAGAAAGTAAGATGATTTTTAGAAGCTCTGCACGGGTAATCGCCTGCTTTGGCTTAAAACTCCCATCAGGATAGCCTTTTACAATATTGAGGCTCGCCAACTCAGTAATGTCCTGCTTGTAAACACTCTCTTGAATATCGGTAAATTCAGCAGCTGTTGCAACTCACAAAGTCCCAATAAGCATACAGAAGCCAAAGATCAGCTTTTTCATCTTGTTTTTACAGAAAATAAATTGACCAAAGCATACATATTCCCTCTCTCTTGTCAAATAAACTCATACATCAGACAAAAGAGATTGATATTTCTCTCCAAAAAACTAATCTCCAGATATACTAAATCTCAAATGTGCCTAACACTATAGTTCTTAATACCATACCTATGCTTGCCCAAGACCGCTTATTTAAGATTCTAGCTGATGCTCCTTCTCATACCAATCTGACCAAACCTATAGAGGACGATTTTTTCCTGATTACAAAGACGCCACCTGAGGGATTCATGCATAGAAAGGCAAAGTTTTGAACCTGTGCACATCTCTCTCTAAAAGCGGTAATCGAAGGGAAGGGAGGCACTACAAAACCAATACACGAGTATTCTTCTGGACGACGGTCCAGATTGACTTATTTAATGACTCCACGAGGCCTCAAAAAAATCCTAAGAAGATATGGACTCAAAACGAGAGTAATACAGGCAAGAAATCAGACTGCAACATCAAAAATCGCACTGCTCAAAGAGGAACTCAAAAAATGACCACTCATCTTACTGATAGGAAACGGACTAACAAGCAAACTGTCTTTTTCTTGGGTGAAGGCGTTTACGCATTGGCATTATATTACTTTGCGAGGATACAACGATAGAGAGCAAATTTTTTACGTCTATGATTCCAATACCAAAGGAGTGACAGAGCAATACCTTATGAAGGGAACGGTGAAAATTCCCTATGCAGTACTTCTCAAGTCTCGATCCTTTGGTGCTTCTAAATTATTGAGAAATTATGCAATCGGTGTTGAGTATTAGTTTTTTAAATTCTTTGCCGTCTTCAGAATGCAAAATCTTCAAGCAAAAAAGAAAAAATATGCTGAATTGATAATCCAGTTTGGACTCAATTTACAGCAGAGACAAAATCTCTTGATCAAAGCTCCGATTGATGCTTTTGACTTTGTTAAACTGGTAGTAGAAGAGGCATATAACGCAGGAGTAGATCAGATTTTTTATCAATGGAGGAGTGATGAACTCGATCTTTTGAAATATCAAAAGGCTTCAGTCGCAAGCTTTGGAAAACCGCTTCAGCGATTAGAAGATGGCTACGCTACAGAACTTAAAAAAAATTGTGCGGTGCTGACCTTATTTTCCGAAGACCCTTTTCTCTTTAGTCAAGTGCAGCCAGAGTTGCTCAATATGGAGCTTCAGGCGAGAAGAGCTGCTCGTAAAGCGCAGCTAGAACTCATTTCCTCAAATGCAATCAATCGACTTATCGCTGCGGTTCCAAACCTATGACGGGCAAAAAGTTTATATCCTCATCTTTCTGCGGAAGAGAGTATTGAAAGATTACGAAGCCAGATTTTTGCCTTGGTAAGAATCGATCACGAAGATCCCATCGAGGCTCGGAAACATCATCTTCAAACCTTGCAGTCACACGCTCAAAAACTCAATCACTATGCCTTCAAGAAATTGCATTACCATGCCGACAAGACGGAATTAACAGTAGAGCTTCCTACTGGACACATTCGACTTTGTGCTTGAGAGAAAACGCAGTCCTGAATTTCATTTTGTCCTAATATGCCTACAGAGGAGGTCTTTACTGCACCTCATAAATATGGAGTAAATGGAACTTTAGGAGCGACTTTGCCACTCTATTACAACGGAAAACTGATTGAAGATTTCGGTTTTACATTTAAGGATGGAGCAGTTGTCGACTTCTACGCCAAAAAGGGATACGAAACGTTGAAATCCCTTTTAGAAACCGATCCTTGAGCAAGGAGACTCTGAGAAGTTGCTATTGTGCCTATGAGTTCTCCGGTATGTCAGTCAGGTTTGATTTTTTTCAATACCCTTTTTGATGAGAACGCAAGTTGCCATTTCGCTCTGGGAAACTCCTATCCTACAACAATCAAGGACGGCATAACTCTTGATGATGCAGGCAAAGAAAAGGCAGGGATGAACCAAAGTATTACACATGTAGATTTTATGGTGGGTGACAAAAGCTTGACGATCACTGGAGAAACTGTTTCATGAGAAAAGATTGCTTTTTTTGTGGATGGAGAGCGGAAAATTTAAGCTTTTTTTAAGCTAGATAGTTATAGTTCCTCGATTTTAGCTATTGCTCCTACAGGTCATGCGAAATTCCCTCACAACCTCCAAAAAAATTTCACTGCAGTTTACAATCTTTTCGGCAATTCTGCTCTGTATTTTTGGGATTTTGGTAAATATCATTTTTTTTCTCAGTTGGTATGCATTACGAGATCCGGAACGTCCTCGTCATGACGACGATGAGGAGTCCTCTTTTGCCGTGCATATCCCTCTTCATAAAGAGTTTCCTCGCCATGAGCTCCGTTTCGATCCGGATGATCCAGAGGTCGAAGAGTTGCTGGATGCAAAACTCTGGAATTGAGTAGCTAAGCTCGACGATTATTATCTTCATTATGTCATAGCGTGAGATAAAGTCATTATCCGTAATATTTCTTCACAGATAGAAGCTCAGATGGCACTACTTCGGGTAACTTTGGTTCTTGTTCTAGTAGGATCAGCTTTTGCATATGGTTTTTCTTTTCTTTTTGTGAAAAAAGCACTTAAAAAGCTTAAAAAACTGAATCAAGCTCTCGAAAAACTAGATATTGATCATCTAAATCAACCACTCTTAGTCGAAGGCAATCCCAAGGATGAAATCAATAAAGTGAGTCAAAAGTTTAATCTTGCACTAGCTAAAATCCAAAGGCAAACTCTAGGGCTCAAGGACTTTATCAAAAATGCCTCTCATGAGCTCAAAACCCCGCTAATGACGATTTTTACGCTTTCAGACTTGGCAAAGAAGACTAAGGATTATGAAGCGATCATCAAAAAGATTAAGGCAGAAGCGAAATCTATGGATCAGCTTTTAGAAACACTCCTTCTTATCACGCAAATCGAGGACAAAACAGAACTTCCCAAGCAGGAGCTTAACCTTTCTCAGAGCTTAAAAGGACTCTTAGAGCAGTATCAGCTTACCTATCAGGAAAAAAATCTGAACTTCATCTCTGATTTTCCTCCATCACTCACAAAAAAAGTGCATCCCCAAGGACGAACCACAATTGTGAGTAATCTTCTCTCTAATGCCTGTAAATTTACACCTCAAGGGGGAACGATTCAAATTTCCCTCAATGACCAAGAATTGAAAATTTCTGATACGTGACCAGGAATCTCTAAGGAGCAACAAGAGAAAATATGGGAGAGGTTTTGGCAGGCTGAAGAATCACATACCGACACAAAAAGCTTCGGACTTGGACTTTATCTAGCACAATTATTTACGCAGAAACAGGGCTTTCAGCTTGCAGTTTCAAGTGTATTGGGGCAGGGTACTACTTTTATCTTAAAATTTTAAGGATGGGTTTCTCTCTTTTTTTGGTAGAAGATAACGTAACGATCTGAGAAAATATCAAAAAATATTTTGAACTTGATGGGCACACGGTTTTGCGGGTCCAAAATGGAAGCTATGCAAATGAAGTAGTAAAACATCAGACTTTTGATCTAATTTTACTGGATCTTATGCTTCCCGGGACAGACGGAATCGCTATTGCAAAAACAATTAGAAAAATCCAGCCTCAGACGCCAATTTTGATGATGACAGCAAAAGGGCAATTGGAAGATAAATTGGAGGGATTCGAGGTGTGAGCTGATGATTATCTGGTAAAACCCTTTGATCTTGAGGAATTAGAGGCGAGAATTTTCGCACTGATGAAAAGAGCTCCTCAAAGGACTTCGTTAGTATTTGGAGATCTTACACTGGATCTTTCTCAGAAAAAAGTTTTTAAAGCAGGATCAGAACTGAAGTTTTCTCTCAAGGAATTGCAGATTTTAGAGCTTCTAATGAGAAATCACGGGATCGCAGTTTCTAGGCTAGAAATCATTGAAGAAATTCGATGAGGAGAGGCTGGTTTCCAAGAAGACGGTAAATTAGATGTCTATCTTTCTACAATCAGAAAAAAAATCTGAAAGGATTCCATAGAGACAGTGAAGGGCTTTTGATATAGGCTCAAAAACTAGCTTTATATAGATTTAAGATTATTTTAAGGTAAGAGGGTATACTCCCCCTCGCTTGCAGGCCCCCAACCTTGGGGATTTACATTCAACTCTTACCGATGAAAAGTAGCAAATTTCTTGCCTCAGTGGTTGTGTTTTCAGTGATCACGATGACGGGTTTCTCTTCCCGGGCAGCGACAATAGAGAGTTTTGAGGCGCCTAGTTTTCCTTATCTTCGTCCAAATCTAGAAGCTTCCCAAAGTCAAAAATCTGAATCAACAATCTGGAGTCAGCTTTCACTTAGTGAAGAAAAAAAGAATCAGCTTGACGCACTTCTCCATCTGCTCACAACAGAGAGGAGTATTTACCAGGAACAGCGAGAAAATGCAACTACCGATAGAGAAAAAATCCTCCTCAAAATGCAGTGGGAGGCGAGAAAAATGGAGATCAGAGACGCTATCCTAGACTTAATCCCAGCGGCTCAGAAGTTGCAGATTCAGAAAATATTGTCCAAGTGAAAGGGGGGACTAGTAGCAATGAGTCTCGCACGGATCAACTATGCCACGCTCACTGAAAATCAAAAGTTACAGTTGGCAGAAATTATCAGAGTATACAAAGACAAGCTCAAAATTCTCTTCACTTCAGAGAGCCAAGAAAATACTACTGAAGAGCAGACAAAACTCAAACAGCAAAAGGATCAAATTATTATCGAACTTTTCAAGAATCTTGCCCCTTTTGTTGCTCCAAATAAACAAGCAGAGTTTCAGCAGTTCCAATCACAGAATTTCCTCTCGCTCCTTGAAGAGGAAGGGAAAAAGCAAAAAAAAGGTAAAAAGAATACGCTAAAAGGTGAACAATTAGGCTTCTTATGGGGAATGTTAGATGAAAATAGCCTAACAGACAAACAAAAAGAAGAGATTGCTCTCCTTCAGGTCCAAAAACAGCAAAAAATGGAGCAAATCCTCCAAAGATTGCCAAGAGCTTCCGAAAAAGAAAAGACTGAATTAGAAGAGCAGTTGAAGCAAATTAATAGCGATTTCCTTATGGCACTAGAAGCGTATATTCCCGCAGATAAAGTATCAGAGTTTGAAGCTTTTATAGAGGAAATCCCAACTTGGAATCAGAAAGCTGAAAAAAAGCCTGCTTCACCAAAAAAAGAAACCGCTGCCTTAGCAGCCTAAGATACAGCTATAAAGATGAAAAGAATAAAAAGACTGGAAGATGGAGGGCGTTATGCCTCCATTTTTCAAAATAAAAAATATGCCTGGTTTCCTTAATCGCATAAGAAAGAATGTTACAATGATAGAGGATAATACATGAGAACTATCTCAAAAAGTACAGAAATGAGATGTTATTTTGCTAGTTTTCCTAGCCAGCATTAAAATGCAAATATGTCAAGTTTAATCCCTTCTTGAGTGTTGAATTTTTTTGAAAAAAAAGACAATTTAGAGTATAGTTAAGATAATCTGAAAGACTGAAAGGTATCAGCATTTCATACTTTTATTCTTATGACATATATCCAAATGAAAGCAGAAAAAAACCATATTCCTCTTATTAGTATCAAGGAAATGACTCGAGGATACTTAGACAGTAAAAGAGTGCTTTTCAAAAAATTTAACCGAGAATTAGAGAAGGGGGATTTTACCGTTATTACGGGGAAATCAGGAACGGGAAAATCAACGCTAATGAAATTTTTGATTTGACAAATCAAACCCCACAAAAAGACCGTTTACTACAAAATGGAGGATATGGCGGAGTTTTCTGATGCAGAAATCCAAAGATATAGGAGAAAAATCTGAATCATTTTTCAGGATTATCAACTCATCAGTAGTTTAAGCCCCAAAGAAAACGTGATTTATCCGCTAGTGCTAGAAGGGCTTTCTCTCGCAGAAATCAAAAAAAAGTATGATGCAGTAAATACTTTAC
Organism: SR1 bacterium human oral taxon HOT-345; assembly: GCA_003260355.1. GTDB lineage: Bacteria > Patescibacteriota > Gracilibacteria > Absconditabacterales > Absconditicoccaceae > HOT-345. Next base: position 82,030 of record MPSQ01000003.1, on the reverse strand, counting down.
TTGATATTTCCTCTATTGAAACCAAGGAAATTAAAAAACTCAGTGGAGGAGAAAAGCAAAAAATCGCGATGGCAAGAGCAATCATTCATGCCCCAGACTTTATTATCGCAGATGAACCGACAGGAAACTTGGATCATGAAAATTCGCTTCAAATCGCTGATATTCTCATAAAAGCAAATCAGATCGGAAATACTATTGTCCTTATTACGCATGATCTTTCTCTATTGGAATATCTTAAAGAACGTACCAAGGTAAAAATTATTACACTTGGTTAAGAAAATTCCTTTAGTTATCCTATTTTTCATGCTTTCATGACGAAGACAGAGCAACTCCTAAAATCTTTATGCGTGCAGATTAATGCACTTCATATCGCAGGATATCTCAAGGAAGAGGTAATTGCCTCATTAAGATATCTTCATCGATATAAACTTAAAAATTTAGAAAAAAATCTGAATATTTTTTGCGAGTATCTCCTTTTTCTGAATACTCAAAATACCGAGAAGATAGACAATCTTCAGCCTTCTCCCATCCAGAGAAAAAATGCAATGACCTCGCTAGAAATCGACTACTTTATAAAGCCAAAGAAGCAGTTGACACAAACTGCTAAAAAGTACTACTCCAAAAAAATTAGAGATCACGGATATGAATTACTGACCTTAATACAAGGGATAAAAGGTATTTTAGTCCTGAGTATCGATGAATTTTGTAATGCCTCACAAACAAGGATGGGCATTCATAAACTCCTTATGGAAAGAGAGCCTCAATACCAAGAGCTCAAAACAAAAAAGTCAATAAACAAGCCTCTTTCTGACAAACGAAAGATAAAGAAATCCATCAAAAAATAAAATCATCTCTTGTTTAGTGAGATGATTTCCCTATAGTACACAACGAGCTGAACATAAAGAGGTTTTGCAATGCCTCCTTTAGTTAGCAACTCATAGCTGGTGGAGAGAAAATAATAAAGCTTTTTTATCCAAAAAATAGCAATTACCATGTCCAAAAAAATACCACGATTCCCTTGCTGCTTATTAGTAATCTATCTGGTACTCTTCGTTGTTTGTGCTTTTAATCCGCATGATAGATCTGTTTGGTGGGCAGAAAATATTCCTGTGATGGCGGTAGTAGCTTTCTTGGTAATATCCTTTCGCTGGTGGAAGTTTTCTAATCTCTCCTATTTCTTTATGAGTTTACGAATCTTCCTTCATACAATAGGTGGACACTATAGTTTCGAGTTGGTTCCTTTCGGATTTATTAATAATCTCTTTGGCTGGGAGAGGAATATGTATGATAGGATTGCGCATTTTATCATAGGACTTTATGCCTTTCCAATAGTGGAATACCTTCGAAGATCAAAATCAATCCAGAAAAAGTGGCTAGTTTCAACTTTTGGAGTTACAAGTATTCTCGCAATTGCTGGAGCTTACGAAATTTTTGAGTGGTGGTATGCTATTTCTGCTGATCCGGCAGCTGGGATTGCTGTGCTAGGGTCTCAAGGGGATATTTGGGATGCACAAAAAGATATGCTCATGGACACATTGGGAGCAATGTCCGCAGTTTGTTTATTTGCAATTAGAGAGTTTTTAATTAGAAGAAATCTGAATCATGGAGGAAGATCTACTACTCTCTAGTTATACCTATATCCTTCCAGAATCGTGTATTGCACAGCAGCCAAAACTGCCTGAACATAACGCAAAACTCATGATATGTTCTCTCCAAGCCACAGGAGATCTTTTGTATGAAGATCAGATTTTTGCCGATTTGCCAAATTATTTGGATCAACATTATATGCTATTCCTCAATAGTACGAAAGTTTTTAAGGCGAGAATCCCGCTTCACAATACCAAAATCCGCAGAAAAACTGGTCAAGAACTTCTCCTAGAAACAGGAGAACTATTGATCTATGCTATTCATTCAAAGACTCAGTTTGAATGCTTAGTCTCCGATAATAAAAATTTTAGACCAGGAAGCCAAATCTTCCTCGGAGAGGGAGTCGTATTCAGAAGTCTCGAATTTACAGCAAATGGAATCCTTTTTGAAATCTCGAGCGAAAATCCATCCGAAACGAGTGTTCAGATTTTTGACTTTTTGGAAAAAAAGGGAGAAATGCCACTTCCTCCTTACATCCGCTATGAAAAAGAAAAAGAAAAGCGATACCAGACATTTTTTGCGGAGAAACTCGGTTCAGCAGCGGCTCCAACGGCATCTTTACACTTTACTCCCGAACTAGTAAAACGCCTGGAAAAGAAAGGGGTAGAATTCCAATTTCCCTGTCTGCATGTAGGACTAGGAACCTTCAAACCTGTTTATGAAGAGCATATTCAGCAGCAAAAACTGCACTTTGAGCCGATGATCCTAGAGTCAGATATCCGAAAGACGATCGCCGACGCAAAGCTGGCAGGTAAACGTTTCCTCCCAATAGGGACGACAATGATCAGATATTTGGAGTCTTTACCCTATATCCGACGTTTTCTTAAAAAGAAAAATCTGAACATTGCCGTTGATCATGCTACCAGAGATCGACGAGATCACCTCACAAAAACCATAGATGAAAAACTGGTTGAAGAGTTTATTCCAGAGCAGGAGGTGTGCGTTGAGAAAACTCAGTTTTCTTCTATACCAGAAAAGATGATTATCCAAACAAGGCTCTTTATCAGACCAGGAATCCCTTTTCTTTTAACCGATGAACTGATTACGAACTTCCACCTCCCAAAATCTTCATTAATGATCTTGATCTCTGCATTTATAGGAAGAAAAAATCTCTTGGAAGCCTACCAGAGAGCAATCCAAGCAGGATACAAATTCTATAGTTTCTGAGACGGAATGCGAATAAAAAAGCAGACCAATCAATAACTTTCTGCCTGCTTCTCCTAATAAAATACAAGCCTATTGCCTATTCTCAGTCCTCCAAAAAGGTTCTTCTTTGCAGTTTTGCTGGTTGGTAGTCTCCGAAGGAAGAAGCATTCCTAGCTTTTTCCTCTTCAGCTTTTTGTTTCCCTTTATAAAACTTATCTGAAAGGTCAAGGGTCTTCATGGATTTTTTATCAATTTGTTTTTCAATTTCTTTAATTCTTTTCTCGAGTTGTTTACTTTTTTTAAAGACTTTTTTGTAGCCTCCAATATCTCCAGCTGCTTGCAAGGCAACCATATCATCAAAACATTTCTCGTAGTCTGTGAAATAATCATTATACTGCTCAATGAGAAGGTCAATTGCCGCTTGATTAGCTGCGATTTCTTGCTCAGCTTCTCAGGATTCATATTTTTCTGCTGCACCTTTACAGCTGGTAGTAGCTAATACTATAGCAATAGAGCTTGCAATAATTGCTGCAGTATTTTTAAGGTTCTTCAGAGAATTTTTAGCTTTAGCAGGAGCTTCTTGCCTATTCAAAGGACTTTCAGAAGAGGTTAATCCTGGAGTCATAATATTCTATATAAAAGGGTAAAAAATCTGATTTTAAACTATTGAGAACGATCGTTTTTCCGGAGCTGGTTCAAATACTGGACGAAGAATGCGCTATTCTGCGCTTTTCCTAGCGTCGGAAATTCGCTCGCCATCTCACCAAAAAATGGAATCAAATTACTTAGCACGACCGGTCTCTTCTCAAATCCATTGAAGACGATACTTCCTAATCCCTTCCAAGCTACTTCTCGTCCATGAGCAAGGTCAAACGGTCGGAGCATATCGTGTTTATCTTCATAGCGAGGAGTGACTTTTTCTCCTCGAATCTCTTCATTTGCTCTCAACATATTGACTAGAAGCCCGACTCTTAGCAGTTCCCCCCTACTTCCGAGAGGGATAGGGATGTTGGCACTGTTTTTAAAGCCATCTAGCGTCAATTTCTGCATATTGAGGACGATCGATTTCCCGTGTGAAGAGACTTCTACTTCCTCTTCATTGAGTGCCTTGATCTGCATTCCTTGATGTTCTGGTTTATTCGCTAGCTTCAAAAAGTCTGAATAAAGTCAGGATTTGTCTGCATCGCTGAGCTTGAGTTTAGAGAGCTCTTCAAAGTTAGCGTTATTCGGGATAAGTAGTCCCTTCTCTTGCATCGCTTTAAAGTCTGCTTCTGTAGGTGCTTTACCAGTATTAAAAATCTGACTTTCGATCTCTTTTCTCGCTTCTTCATTGATCATAAGCTGGTGCTGTGCACAGTAGCTTTCCAAAAGTTTAAAGGCTTGAGAGTTTTGATAAAGTCTTTCATTCAGGGTTTTTTGTGCATATGCTGGATTAGCAAGGTCATCTGCCTGGAGCTGCATCTTCTCAAATTCCTGAGAAAAGCGTTTTTCAGTATCTTTATCACTTATAATGCTTTCCAATGCTTCAAGTTGGCTTCTCAGAATGGTTTCAGATTTTGAGTCACGATTTGCTTTCGCTTTTTCTATTTCTCCGAGATAGTAGGTTTTGAGCTTACTACTATCAATACGTGATACTATCCCCGTTGCTGGAGAGCAGCACTGTGCCAGCGTGCTAAAAGGCACTCCCAAGAGCACAAATTGCAACATATTCTGTCCAATTGCCATTTTTTCAACAGTTGAAGACTGACTCATTACTTCATTATTTCGTGGGAGTTTCCCCGTTTTCCATGCAAGAGCAAGATTTTCTAGAACTCATCTTCCTGTAGCTGCCTGAGAACCAAAATTAGCAAGTAATGGAATCCCTACCGCCATGAGAATCTTGGAGAAAGAGAATCAGAATTTTCTTTTCCCATCCTCTCATTTTTCGGTAAAGAGCCATCTCAATACTAGCGCACCTGCTCCAATCATCCCAATTGTTGTGAGTGTATTTACAGCATTTCTAGCTTGTCAATGTGACATTTTCGTATTTTCATGAAGCCACTGTTCTGCAACATTAGCGTAGCCACCACAGCTCTGAACATAGTTTCCTACCTCATGAACTTGACCTGTGATTACTGCTTGATTATAGACATCGACCATTTTCCCTTGAGAAGAAATCTCCGTCTTGGCATTTCCCTTGATCTTCTTCCTATTTTTATAAATATCTACGATAAGAGGAGTCTGCTTGAGAAAAGCAATCGGTGTATTGATATAAATTCCCTGATCCAAAGCAGCATTGATCTGCTCTAGAAGGCTCGCCTTTGAATAATAATAGTTGTTGTCATTTTTTACTGAGGCAAGCTGTTCTTCAAGCTTCGCAATCTTTCTGATATCAGATTTGGCTTTCTTTTCAGCTTTAATTTCTTTTTTCAAGGATTTTATCACCCTTTTACGAGTTGCCTTATCATGCACGAGGAGCGTTCTTTCTGAAATTCATGCGGTCCCTACGGGTGCTTCTGGAGCCACGAGTAAATCATCAATCGTCTCAAAAGCATGTATTTGCTCAGGATTAAGCACGACATTTCAGCCTTCATCTTGCTTTACTTCCCTAGAAAGCTGCTGCAAGATGTCAAGCGCCTTTTTTGCTCTGGCATCTTCGCTAAGCGACTCTGCAGTATCTTGAGCCGCGGCAACTTTAATGCTTTCTTGAGTATCTGGGTTGGTTGTTTCCACAGTGCTAACGCCCTGAGCCGACTTTTGTTCAGCATCCGAAGAGCGAGACGTGGACTGTGAACGATCTCTAAAAGTTTGCGCCTCAGTTTCCTTAGCTTTCTTTCCTTCAGGCTGCACCGGAGTCAAAGATCAGTCTTCTTTCGCTGTTATTTCCTCTTCATTATCATTATCTTGCTGTGAAGCCTGGAGTTGCTCTTTTATGCGGCTTAAAATCTGTGTCTGCTGGGGAGTAAGCTCAAAATTCCCCTTGATCAGGGCTTCCTCAGCCCTTCCCTTTGCATTAGAAAAAGCTGCCAGTTGCTCAGGAGTGAACGCAAAACCAGCATCACGAAGGAGTTTCCCAGCTTGATTAATATCTTTAGTCCCAAAATATTCATTGATGATCCCTAGCTTTAAGGTTTCTGTATTGACGACGGTATCAGAATTTTCTTCCGCTTTGTTTAAATGTTCCGAAGCAATATCTCTTCAGAGTGCTTTAAGCTCTCTTGACTGCTCTTGTTTTTCGGGATGTTTCTGGACTTCTAGCTTACTCATTGTCCGCTCAGTGTAGATAAAATGCTCTTGCACAAGTATACTGACAAATCCTCCAAAAGTCAAAAAAAGTCAGATTTTTTTCTCATTCTCTCTCAAAAATAATGAATCGCTTGCAATCGTCTCCCTTTTTAGTATAGTGAGTGACGTCGGAGAGCTGAAGTCCAAGAGGAGCGGTTGGTCTGAGGACTTGCCTGTTGCGAGCTTAGCTCAATCTTCTCTTCAGAGACCGATAATCTAGGATGGCGATTGTAGCTCAGCTGGTTAGAGCATCGGATTGTGGTCCCGAGGGTCGCGGGTTCGATTCCCGTCAATCGCCCCATCTAAAAAATAAGGTAGCATACGAGCTGCTTTTTTGTTTTGTAGTAAAATTCTCTTGCTATCTTGTACCAAACATATACACTCTTGCCGATTTATCATTCTCTTCTGTTATGCAAACGCTTATCTCCAAACCAAGTCCAGAGCTCTACCAACAGGCAAAAAACCTGATTCAATCCTGAGAGCTGGTTGCCTTCCCGACAGAAACGATTTATGGGCTCGGTGCAAACGCTCTTGATAGCGACGCAGTGCAGAAGATCTTTACAGTAAAAGGCAGACCGAGCAGCAATCCTCTGATCGTCCATATTGGCGAGAAAAGCCAGATCGCAGACCTCGCAATCGTGGAAAATTCCTTCCAGCAGCAAATTATTGACAAGCTTTTCCCTGGACCAGTTACCCTCCTGCTCAAAAAAAAACCAGGAATCCCCGAAGTGGTGACTCAAAATCCCTTCGTAGGGATCAGAATGCCGTCCAACCAAATCGCCAACAACTTTCTCAAAGCGGTAGCATTGCCAATCGCAGCTCCGAGTGCAAACATTTCCGGCAAACCTAGCCCGACTTCTGCCCCAATGGTGATGGACAACGTGGGAGGCAAAATTCCCCTCATTATTGACGGTGGAGACTCAAATTACGGGATAGAGTCGACAGTTATCAAGGTGGACGAAGAAAATAATCAGGGAAAAATCTGAATCTTGAGACCGGGTTTCATTACCAAAGAGGATCTTGAAGCTTTTTTTGAGGGGCAACCAGTTTCCGTGGAATATACCAGCAAAGACAAAAACCTTTCCCCAGGAACCAGATTTAGACACTATAGTATCCCCGGTAAAATCACCATCATTGATCACAAAACCGAGCTTCCTACATCTTTTGATGTGCCGACGGCAGTCATTGCCACGACAGAGCGATTTGAGCGTGAAAACTTCCACTCTCTCGATCCTCATACTCCATTCCTCACAAAACTCCAACGAGGAAGTGAATCCAACCTCGCAAGCTGTGCACATACCCTTTTCCAGCTCTATCACGACTGCGAAAAAGCAGGAATACAAACGGTCTTTATTCAGAGATTGACAGAAAATGGGCTAGGATTCGCGATTATGAATAGAGTCAAAAGATCTGCTGAAAATTAATTCTGATTTTTTATTTTTTTGTTCAAAAGACTGTCGATGTCACGATGAATAGGACTTCTTTTTATCCTTGGATTTGTTTTTCTTATCAAAGGTGCAGATATGCTTGTTGAGGGAGCTTCTTCCTTGGCAAAAAAATGCGGTATCTCTGATATGGTTATCGGATTGACGATCGTTGCATTCGGAACCTCAGCTCCAGAGCTGGTGGTTAATGTGACTTCCAGCCTTCAAGGAGCGACAGGAATCACCATCGGAAATGTCTTGGGAAGTAATATCGCTAATATCCTGCTCATCCTCGGAGCCGCTGCAGTCATCACCCCGATCACTGTCCAAAAGAAATTTCTTTCTAGGGAAGTGGTGATTTGCTTAGCTGCTACGCTGGTCTTTGCGATCTTTATCAATGACGCTCGGATCGACGGAGCAGCTACTTCACGAGTCTCCAGGAGTGAAGGAATCATCTTGATCCTACTCTTGCTGTTCTTCGTGTATTACCTTTTCGCGACAGCCAAAAGAGAAAATCCTGACACAGAAAGCACAATCGCCATTTCCCCCTTGCGAAAATCCTTACTTTGGATCGGACTCGGGTTGGTTGGACTCCTTTTTGGTGGAGAACGAATCGTTAACGGAGCAATTGCTATCGCTACGAGCTTCTGACTTTCAGAGAGACTCATCGGCTTGACAATCATCGCAGTAGGAACTTCTCTCCCAGAGCTGGCAACTTCTATCCTCGCCGCTTATAGAAAAAACGCAGATATCGCACTCGGAAATGTTATTGGTTCAAACGTTTTCAATATTTTATTTATCCTTGGGGTGAGCGCAGTAATCGCTCCAATCCCTGCTTTGCCGGGCACCAATAATGACCTTATTCTCTTGATTGTTGCCACGCTCCTCATTTTTATCTTTGGAGCTACCCGAGGTGCAAGGAAGGGACAAATAGGTAGAGTGGCAGGCTCAGCAATGCTCCTCTTGTATGTTATCGCTATGGTAAGCCGTTTTTTCCTTCCCTAGGGCCACCCTTTACCTTGCTGTAATTCCTTCTTCTAACTTCTAAAAAGCCTTGCATTCCGTTTAAAATTCACTATAGTTCAAAAACGAATGAGCCTCTACTTTCTCCTGAAAAGTGGAAGGAATCAATTTTTTTACCTTTTTATACTATAAAATATGGATCTAACAGGAATTATGGCTCAAAACCCAGAAATGGCATCTCTTGGAGCAGGAGCTATAGGAGGTGCACTAGCAGCAATAGGAACCGTTTTCATTATTTTCACAGTGTTGATTGGTGCGCTTATGATCGTTTCTCGATGGAGAATCTTCGAAAAGGCGGAACTCCCAGGACGAGGAGCATTGATCCCGATCTACAACATTTACTTGATGTTCAAGCTTGCGGGAAAACCAGAATGGACACGGCGACTCCTTCTTCCTCCGGTGGCTGGAGTCTTAGCAATCGTTGCTCAGTTCAAAATCTCCAAGAAGTTCGGGAAAACTGATATGTTTGCTGTGGGGCTTTGGTTTCTACCATTTATTTTTTGTCCAATCCTTGCTTTCTCAGAAGAAGTAAAATACAATCCAGAGGCATAACCTTTCTTCTGAAAACAACAAAAAAAAATCCTGATCGTGCTCTTCGGTCAGCTTTTTTTTACTTGCTCAAAAAAGAAAAAAATCTAATTATGCCATTAGGCTCTTATTCCCTCTCTAACCTGAAAAGAACCCTCTTGCCCTTCTAGCGAGCCTTGCAAACCTCAGCATTACGATAGCGATAAAACCACTGGGCTTTGATCTGGAGGAGCTTGCCTTTATTCCATTCGCCCGCAACGATCCGCAAAGGAATTCCCCTTCTCTGCCGCAGCATGAGAAGTGAAAAGCCTTTCGTCGCCTGCCCCAAAACGACGATTTGAGTAAATTCCAAAAGTAGACTCCAGCTCGGCAATCAGAATGCCTCCAAAAACCTTGATTTCTCTATCAAAAAAGCTAAAAGCAAGTCAGCTTTTTATCTTTTAAACGATAAACATGGGAGTTCAATCAGCAGGAGAGATGGTAATCAGCCTTCTCTTAGAGTTATTTGCGTGAGCAATTGTGATGACGGTCATCGTTTGCATCATCACCGCTTGCCTCCAGAAAAAATCCAAAATTCTGAGAGGAATCAGGCGATTTTTCTTGGGAATCACGATGCTTGTTGGAGCTTTTTTCGTTTTAGTCGGAGTGCTTCACGCGATCGGGGTTAAACAAGATTTAAAAGATGGGGGAAGATTCCTTTTCGGAGCAAGAGACAGTTTTTTCATTCAACTCATCGGATTAGACAACCAAAATGGTCCTGAAGCCCACGCCCTAAAGCCAGCTCCCTTCCAAGATGACGAGGGAGACGAGAAAACCTTTACGCTTGCTCCTGGAATGAAGCTAGGAATAGATGCTACGCTAGGAAATGATGTTAATCTTGATGTCGCTCCAGCACAAAAGGCAGGAATCAGACTTACCTTCACAAATGCAAAGTTCGTCTTGAGAGGAATGGAGCTTCTCAATCCAAATCCAAGAGAAATCGCTGCCTATGATAAGATCGATTATTGATTCCTTGCCCAAGACTATGTGAGTGCCGTTCGGAAGAAAAAATATGAAGGCGACTTTTGTATCCAGCTCTACAACAGTGCGGTGATTACCGAGGAGATGAAGGCAAAGAGCGGAAACTGTGATATTATTACCTTCGCTGCTAGTGGGACGACCCGTTTAAAGACGGGACTTGCCGCCCTAGACAGTGCTCAGCCTTCAAATCTTGAGGTCGAGTATGTGAACTTAGAAGACTAGCCTTTTATCCTTAGCAAAGAGAGAGCTCCATCACGGGTGCTCTTTTTTTTATCCAAAGAAAAAAGTTTTAAAGTCTGATCCTCAACAAACGGTTTACCTCCGCAAATAAATGGAGAAAATCCTTAATTGAGCCCCAGCATCATCTGCCAAATACAGGGAATCGTCATTTTTCATGAAGCGGAGGGGTCCGCTCGTCTCAAAACGTCATTTTTCTTGAAGCGGAGGGGTCCGCTCGTCCCAAAACGTCGTTTTTCTTGAAGCGGAGGGGGCCGCTCGTCCCAAAACGTCGTTTTTTGTAGAGGTTTCACGAAGAAGAGGGGCTTGTTTCCTTGTGTGGGGGAAGCCGATGTCTTAGATTCTTCTTTACCTCCTCGCAAGGAGAGACTGTAGTCCGAAAGTCGTAGGAAGTCAGCTCTCTTTTCTCGTGCTCCCAAACTAAAAAGCCACTAAAACGCCACTAAAACGCTTTCTTCTCTTCTTCCCTCATTAAGACGCAATCAACACTTCATTAAAAAGCTTTTTACAACTCATTTCCTGATTTTAAATCATCAAAAATCAGGCTTCCTTTCGTTTTTCTCATCCAAAAATCTCGTAATAATACTAGACACGAACAAATGAAATCAGATTTTTTGATTTTTCTCTTGATTTTGGTGAGGAGTTTTGTATATATTCTGTCATTGCATTTACTATTTATCTTTAGATTTCTGGAAATATCAAATGCCAACGATTAATCAACTTATTAAAAAAGGAAGAGTAAAGAAAACCTTTAAGTCAAAGGCACCTGTCCTTCAGTTTGGAGTAAACAAGCTTCAAGGAAACAAAAAGGTTGCACAGCCTGCTCCATTCAAGAGAGGGGTATGTCTTAAGGTATCAGTAATGGGACCAAAGAAACCAAATTCAGCTCAGAGAAAGTTTGCAAAGGTAAGGCTTTCTAATGGTGCAGAAATATTGGCATATATTCCAGGAGAGGCTCACTCACTTCAAGAGCATAGTGTTGTGCTTGTAAGAGGAGGAAGGGTGAAGGATCTGCCAGGTGTGAGATACCATATCGTGAGAGGAAAATACGATGCAAATGCAGTAGCAAATAGAAAGCAGAGTAGATCTCGCTATGGAGCAAAGAGACCTAAGGCTGGTAAATAATTTTAATTTGTTTTTGTTAGTTCTAAGATGGCAGTGATTAAAAATAAGACTTTGGACACCTTTGATTACGAAGAAAAGTTGATCAACTTCATCATGAAGCATGGGAAGAAAAGTGTTGCAAAGAAAATTTATGCGGACACCCTCAGAGATATTAAAGCAAGCGGACATATGAACCCTACTGTAGTAGTGAGAACTGCTATTGAAAATGCTTCTCCTGTGACGATGATCAAGTCAAAGAGAATTGGAGGTGCAGTATATCAGGTTCCAGTAGAGGTAAAAGCTGACAAGAGATTCTTTTTTGCTACAAAATGGATTCTTGATGCTGCGAGAGGAAAGAGTGGAAAGCCGATGTACAAGAGACTTGCTGAGGAAATCCTCGCTGCATATTCTAATCAAGGAGCTGCGGTAAAGAAGAAGGAAGAAGCTCACAAGATGGCTGAAGCTAATAAGGCATTCGCTTATATGGCTAAATATATTAACTAGTTTTTCAATCTATAAAAAAGAGAGAAAAATCTGAATTTATTTTTTGATTGTTGTTTCTAATGTGAGATACGAACGGAAGAAAAATTAAGCACTTTCTAAAGGCATTGAATTTGCACAGACCAAAGACGGGTTGTAAAAATGAAAAAGCAGTAGAAAGCTATGTTACCCTTTTGAAGAGAGAAGAAAAAGAGGGGTTGACTGCTTGGATCAAGAATGCTAAAGTAAAGGCTGAAGCGAAACTTAAGAAATATGGAATTACTCAGCAGAAGATCAAAGAAGTTCTTGAATCAAAAGGACTCGCTCATTTATCATCTAAATTATCATAATCTCATGGCAAGATTAAAGACAAATGCAAAGAGAAAGCTCAATAAAGCACTTACAAGAGTTGAAAAAGTGGTGATTATGGATGTAAGAAGAATGCTTGAGCAACAGAGAAAATGGAAAGCTAAAGTAATGAATAGCAAAGGAAGCAAGTAGTTTTATTCTTGAAATATGCTAAATAATGAATCACGAAATGATAAAGTATCTTTCTGATGCGAATGGATATAAAATCTTGCCTGTAAAAACAGGAATGCAAGTTGAGCTTCACGAAAGAGTGGGAGAAGGTTCTACAGAGAGAATCTGGAAGTTTAAGGGCTTGATCATCAAGGTGAGAAAACCAGGATCAGCTGATGGAAGCTTTACAATCAGAGGACTTGCTGCAGGGCAAACAATTGAAAAGGTTTATCCTCTTTCTTTTCCTAAGTTTGAGAAAGTTATTCTTATTGATGAATACAAGGTAAGAAAGTCTAAGCTCTACTATATTAGAGAAAAAGTTGGAAAGGCAGCGAGAATGAAGAGTAAGATTGCTGCTGAGAGGAGAGAATCAGATTTGTTGAAATAATTTTTTTAAATTTTGTTGTATGCTATTATGAAACTTACTGTTCAGGTTCGTACTGCAACTGGGAAAAAAGTGAAAAACTTGAGAAAAGAGGGGCAGCTTCCTGCTATCGTATATGGAAAGAGCTTAGAAAATCCTGTGCTCTTGACTTGTCTAAAGAATGATTTTATCAGAGTATATAGAGAAGCTGGATTCTCTACGCCTATTGAACTTACTGGGGCGATAGAGCAGCTTGTGCTTTTGCAAGATATGCAGTTGGATCCGGTATCTGATGAAGTACTTACTATAGATTTCTTGGCAGTAAATAGGAATGAAAAGGTATCTGCGTCTGTTCCTGTAGTGCTCGTTGGTGAATCAAAAGTTGAAAAACTGAATGAAGGAAAGGTTCAGCTTGTAAAAGATATTGTAGAAGTAGAAGCCTTCCCTCAAGACCTTCCTCATAATATTGAGATTGATGTAGCAACGATCGAATCAATAAACGACGTAATCTTTGTAAAGGATTTGAAGGTTTCAAGCAAGGTAAAAGTTCTTGATGATGGAGATCAGCCAGTAGTGACCGTTGTTGAACTTGCTGATGAAGAAGAAGCTTCAGATGAAGCTGCAACACCAGAGGCTACTCCAGCTGCTGCATAGTAAACATTTTATCTTTATTGTATTGGTATAAATCATGGCTAGAATATGTTATTTTACAGGGAGAAAATCTCAATCTGGACAGACAAGATCTCACTCTATGAGAGCAGGGAAGAGACAGTTTAAGGTAAATCTCATCAATAAATGGATTAAACTTGATGATGGAAGTCAGATTAAGGTAAAGATTAACTCTAGACTTTACAAAAAGTTTAAAGGATTTATGTAGGAGTTTTCTTGTATATTTACTTGAAAATGTGAGGGAAAAAACTATAGTTCTCTCGTGATAAAAAGTTTCCTTAGTGGATATTTCTCAGTGTGGGGTAGTAGCTCAGTCGGTAGAGCAACAGCCTTTTAAGCTGGTGGTCCTGGGTTCGATCCCCAGCTACCCCATGAGAATTATCTCTGAAAAAGGAAACTTTTTTGATTTAAATATTTTTTGAATAAATGAAGTTCGTAGTCTATATCTTAAAAGGGAAAAGGTATTATGTAGGATATACTGGAAATTTGCAGGGAAGGCTAGAGGAACACAAGAGAGGACAAACAAAAACAACTAGAGAAATAGGAGCATGGGAGTTGGTAAAAGTAACCCCTTGCGCTTCTAAAACAGAAGCTATTATTTTAGAAAGAAAAATAAAAAGAAGCGGACATGTAGAGAGGTGGTTGTAGAGCAATCCCGCTCAAGCGGGAGTGGTCCTGGGTTCGATCCCCAGCTACCCCATGGGAATTATCTCTGAAAAAGGAAACTTTTTTGATTTAAATATTTTTTGAAGAGATGGAGTTTGTAGTCTATATCTTAAAAGGGAAAAGGTATTATGTAGGATATACTGGAAATTTGCAGGGAAGGCTAGAGGAACACAAGAGAGGACAAACAAAAACAACTAGAGAAATAGGAGCATGGGAGTTGGTAAAAGTAACCCCTTGCGCTTCTAAAACAGAAGCTATTATTTTAGAAAGAAAAATAAAAAGAAGCGGACATGTAGAGAGGTGGTTGTAGAGCAATCCCGCTCAAGCGGGAGTGGTCCTGGGTTCGATCCCCAGCTACCCCATGGGAATTGTCTCTAAAAGAGGAAACTTTTTTGATTAGTTGTAAAAGATTGATTTGATTCTCCTTGAAAAACACATTAAAAAAGATACAACCTCGCAAGAGATGGTTTTAACTCAGGTAGAATAGAATGCGATGAATTAAGTTCTGGTAGGCTGTATGTAACAAAAAATGAATTGGAGAGTTTACATATTCAATAACTTCAATCTACAATGCATAGAGATTTAGTTCAATCTCTTAAATGAGATAGAACGTAAGAAAAATGTTCAAATTGTACTCATAAAGATGTATGTGGTCATGAAGCCTCATACCTGAGAATATCACCAGATGAGGTATTGAACCTATGTCTCTCCATGAAGAATTTTGATATACCATTAGATTGATTAGTTGGAGACGATTTAAAAAGAGCAATTGCTTTATGATTATATAGAATCAAAAAACTAGATATATAACGGATATTATAATTTAATCTGATTTTTTTATTTTTTAAGAAAAGAAATAATGGCTGTAGAGTACGAAACTAAAGTTTTAAATATTGATGTAGAGGCTGTGAAGCAGCAGTTAAAGGAACTTGGAGCAGTGTTTGTTGGGAAAAAAAACTTTCGTAGATATGTATATGATATGAATCCACCCCAAGCAGAAAAACGGATGAGGCTTAGAACAGATGGGAAGATCACAACCCTAACAATAAAACATATTGTTGATAGAAAAGCGATTGACGGAGTACAAGAACGAGAAGTTGGAGTAGAGGATTTTGACCAGATGAACACTCTTCTTGAGCAATTAGATTATCGTGCAAAAAGTTATCAAGAGAATGTACGTGAATCTTTTATTCTGGGAGATTGTAATTTGGAGGTTGATAGTCGACCACTTATTCCTGCATATTTAGAGATTGAATGACCGAATAAAGAGGCTGTTGTCGAAGTTCTAAGAAAGCTGTCAGTAAGTGGAGAAGTTACCTCAGAAAATACCACAGAGGTATATAAAAGATATGGAATAAATATCAAGGATTATCCTACATTGTCTTTCAGCTAAGCGTTAATAATTTTTTTACCATAAAAAATAAATAATAGATGAATTTGCTTAAAGGGCATAAAGATGGAATTTGATACACGCAATCCAGGTTATCATAAAAAACCTAACCTTTTCGCAACTTATAAAATAACTATTGTAATAAAATAGGTATGTGAAGATCATAATGTATATATGAAAAGAAATGCGAACCAAAAGATATAACTCTCCTTTTATTTTATTGTTTGATAAAGTATGGACTATCCAAAGTATCAAATCAACTTTATGCCAGAGTCCTATTATGGCTACTGTAGTACTGCATGTTTCATGGGGATTTTGAATTATTTCCGATATACGCAATTTAATATGAAGGATACCCGAGATGTGATGAAAATCGCTAAAATGGGAAGATATAAATTTTGAGTAGGATTAGATACTTATGAAATGTGATATGCTTTATCTAGATTGTGATTTAAAGTTACTATTTGAGATCTAGGTAGATATGAAGACCAAATATCATATATCAACGATCCTATTTCGTATATTACCCAAAAGCATAAAGATAGTAAGTATCAAAATTTTATTAAAAATTGAAAACGGGTTGATATGAATGGCAACAATACTTTTGATTTTTGCGATACATATATATCTAAGAAAGTACTTGAATGTTCAGAAATAGATAAATTTTATAATATCGAACCTTTGTCTTTCATAAAAAAATATCAGAATGAAAATACTCTTTTTATTCTTTCTGTTAACCGAAATGTTTTGTATGATCAAGAGCCAGAAGAATGAATTAGTTGATGACATGTTGTTTTGTGTAAATGATACAAAGATTGAATGTTTGAAATTTATGATCCAGGTCCTTATAAAAAACCTGATTTAATACCGATAGAAAAAGTCATAAAAGCTATGGATGATTTAAACAAGACTTATAGTATCATAGCAGTGTCTGATATCAATTCTACTTCTTAAAATAAAAAACATGGACTATCCAAAGTATCAAATTAACTTTATGCCAGAGTCGTATTATGGCTACTGTAGTACTGCATGTTTCATGGGGATTTTGAATTATTTCCGATATACTCAGTTTAATATGAAAGATACCCGAGATGTGATGAAAATCGCTAAAATGGGAAGATATAAATTTGGAGTCGGGCTGGATGAATGTGAAATGGCGTATGCCCTTTCAAGGCTCGGTTTTAAGGTAATATACGTATCATCATGAAGTTACGAAAATGATCTTGCTTATCTCGAAGACCCCGTGTGATATATTGCCAAAAAATACGAAAATCATCCCTACAAAGAATACATTAAGGATGGGGTTTGGGTGGATATGAATGGAAATAATAGCTTTGAACTCTATGATACCTATATTACTCAGAAAATTCTAGAAACTGATGAAATTGAAAAGATCTATAATGCTGATCTTGTAAGCATTGTGGAACACTACCAAAACGAAGATACGCTCTTTATTTTTCCTCTTAATCGATATGTGCTTTATGATCAGCCTCATGAATCTGGTATTAGTGGAGGTCATATCGTATTGTGTAAGGGGTATAAAGATGGAAGGTTTGAAATCTATGATCCAGGTCCTTACCCTAAACCTGACTTTATCCCGAAGCAAAGAGTCTTAAACGCAATGACTGAACTTGATCAGCATTATGACTTTATTGTGGTAAGAAATACGTAATAACTATCTTTTTATTTTTTTATTATAGTAGTCATGAAAATCATTCCAGCGACGCAAAACCACCTTCAATTCATTGCCACTTTGATGGTAAAGGAATATCAAAAGTTAAATGACGATCTTAAATGCCCGATGTATCAGACGGATTATGACTTATTTATGCGTGTTTGGAGTAAGAGAATTGGAGATCAAAGTTCAGAGTTTCCTCTATTTGTTGCAGAGGGAGAGAAGGGAGAGTTTTGAGGTTTTGTCGCTCTTATGTTTCATCAGGAAAGAGCTGAAGTTTTGATGGTCGCTCTAGAAGAAGGGCATGCATCTTCTGAATATCAAGCACTTTTGGAGTATGGTCTACAGTTTTTGAAGGAGCAAGGAGCGAAATTTGTGAGCTTTGAAGTTGCCCCGTCAGAGAATGAGTATCTTAGTTTTTTACAGAAAATGGGGGCTAAAGAAGTTTCGGTAAAATATGTTTTATAAAAGAAAGAAATCAGATTTTTTCTTCGATTTTACTTATTTACGATAAAAAAATATGCTCCGAGATGGAAAACATCCTGAATATTTTTTACCGGAGGCGGTGCCTGGTTTTTGTTCTTTGACGTGTTGTATGGGAGTCTTAAATTATTTTTGGTCGACAAGCTTCAATGGACAGAATACCTGGCAAATGATGAATCTCTTTAAAGAGGGATTGTATACAGGAACTGAAATGTTAGATTTGCCGGAAATTGCCTGTAAATTGGATCAATTGGGATTTAATATTGATTATTATCTCTCCTATAGTGAAGAATTGCATAGAGATTCTTTGGAAAATCCTACGAAATATATCTATGAACGAACACCATCTCAATATCATAAATATATCAAAACAGATGAGCAAGGGTATTATCGAGATTCTGGTACTTCGATTAATAGGCTTTGAGATATTAAATTTGATCAAAAAATAGTAGATAGCCAGTCAATTATAGCTCATTATGATGTGGATATTATTCAAGTAATTAAGGAGAATCAAAGAGAAGGGTGTTTGTTTCTGATTGGTTTGGATAGGTATACTTTACATAATGAGCAACCTTATGAAGATTTACCATGAGGACACGTTATCTTAGCATCAAAAATTGAAGATGATCATATTGTGATTTTTGATCCAGGTCCTCCACTTTTGCTTTATCATAGAGTACCTGTAGAGAGATTTATGAAGGCTGTGGATGAGATGGGAACTTACTATTCATTTATGAAAATTACTGACAAGCATGCGGATCTCGCTCCCTTCTTTCCAGTATCATCGACTCCATAGCTTTTAGAGATCCTCGTTATGGATGATAAAGTGCTTGATTTCTCTTTTTCTTTGTATACATATAGCTGGCATATTTATTTTTATTAAACTTGTTTTTCCTTGGGAGAAGAAAGGGGAAATTGGTGCTTGCATCTTTTTTATGAGGTAAAAATCCTGAATTTTAACTTCATTACGAGTGAGGAATGTCAGGATTTTTGTTTCTTTACTCCAGAGGAAATGAAGTCCTTAGTATGAAGCTGAGTTTTATCTCTATTTGCGGATTATTTTTATGAAAACCATTAACGAAACGTTTCCTTGTCTCAATTGTGGGAAAGAAATTCCCAAAGCACAGAAAACCTGCCGTAATCATTGCCCTTTTTGTTTTGCTTCAAAACATGTAGATGGTCCAATTCCTTGAGATAGAGCAAGTGAGTGTCAATGAGCAATGTATCCGACGAGTTATGAAATGAAAAATAGTGAAATCAGAATCCTGTTTTCCTGCGTAAAATGTGGGAAGCAGCATCGAAATAAGAGAGCAATTGATGATGAAATTACGTGCTTGCCAGAGTTGATCGCAAAATACCGCCATTTTTTTGATAATCTCTCGTTGTAGAGTGAACAAAGAAAAAAATCTGATTTTTTCTCTATGAAATAACTTGATAATGAAAGTGAAATCTGTATAGTTCATCCTGTTCGGAAACATTTATTTGTTTACAAGAGTGGGATGAAAAAAGGGATTCACGGAAAATACTTCAAAGACGTTGAAGTAAATTGCATTTGCGGAGCATCATTTACAGTAAATACCACTGTTGAAGGACCAATTAAGGTGGAAACTTGCTATCAGTGTCATCCAGTATTCAATAAGGATAGAGTAGTGACAAAGCCAGTTAAAGGAATGATGGAAAAATACCTTGAAAAGCAGAAGAGAATTGAGGCAGCTAAAAATAATAAATAGTCGGTCTTATATTTTGATGTTTTTTAGGTTATATTAGGAATTTCTGCTGATGCTGAGAAATGTACTCATCAAAAGATATGTAGATACCAAAGACATCCAACGAGTAATTGGGCATAGTTCCGTAGTGCATGTAAAGAGAGCAATTGTGATGATTGCTCTGCTTTTTGTTTTATACGTAATTTTTGCTCTGCTGCATAAAACAACTCCTGCAGAATATCGAAAGCGGATTTTTTGAGTGATAGGACTTGCTCTCTTTGCTAAGTGGACTATTGATTTTCTGAATAGTTATCTTGATTGTCTAATTCTCTCAAAAGATTCTCTTACTCTTTTTCTCTGGGAAGGACTTTTGGAATACAAAACTGAGGTTTTCTCTCGAAATAAAATCACAACGATTTCTCGAAGTCAGAACGGGATCTCAGACAAACTTTTTGCCAAAGGCGACCTGTTAATAAAATTAGAATTTGATACCGAGTTCCCTTTTACCGATATCGATGCTCCAAAAAAACAGCTTTGAAAGCTGATGATGCTCAAAGAATCTTTTCTAACCAGACAGAAAAAACAGATCGAACAAGATCTTTCAGAGGATAATGAGAGATTCAATGTCCTTGTTGAAGCAATGAGTGAAGTCGTAAAAGAATATATGGACAAAAAAACATAAAAAATCTTTACTTGCTTTAGCTTGCATTTACACGGCAAATTGCTATTATTCTTTTCAGTTTTATCTTTTGCTATTGGAGAAATGTTAGATTTTATTTATGATAGTTTAGATACCGTCAAAAAGCTTAAATTCCCAACAGTTAAGCAGATCGTAGGGTTAACGTTCGCTATTTTTGGTCTAGTAATTGTTGCAGGAGCGTACTTTATTTTCGCAGATACGCTTTTTACAGGAGGATACAAGGCTTTTTATGCAGCAATGACAGATGGACAGACAACCACTTCTGGAGCTGTAGCTTCAGGGGAAGCAAAAAATCCGATTCTTCCAGCACTTAATATTTCTGGGCTTTCTTTAGACAGTGCAGAAGCCTCACAGGCGGATGCTCAAGGCACCATACAAGATATAGACATGACTGAATCAGGAGCTGAAAGTTCGCTTTCAGAATAACATCAGCTTTTTTTATCTCTTCCCTTGAGTAAATATGCAAAAAGAAGCAAATACCAATGAAATCAAAAAACAGATCGAAGATAGGAGTTTTAGACGATACGTCTTGAGTGTAACATCTGGACAAGAAGCTCTAGTGATCGAAAACCTTCAGGAGAGGATAAATAAACAGGGCTTGTCAGAGGATGTGATCGACTATCTCTGCCCTATGATCAACGAGACTTCAATCAAAAAATGAGAAAAAGTAATAAGGCAGAAAAAACTTTACCCTGGATATGTGTTCTTCAAATCAAGGATGAACGATAAAATCTGGTATGTAGTGAGAAATACTCCAGGAGTAAGACTTATCGTAGGGGCTGAAACGAAGCCAATTCCTCTTTCAGAACAGGAGTATCAAGATATGATGAGACAGATTACTCAGTCTCAGGAAAGATCTGAGCTAAATATCCCTTACAAAATCGGGGATGTAGTCCTCCTAAAGCATGGTGATTTCAAGGGAATGAAAGGAAATATCAAAGAGCTTGATCCTGAAAAAGGAATGGTTGTAGTAAATATAGAGATGCTCTGAAGACTCACTCCTGTAGCGATCTCAATCGACCAGGTAGAGCTAGTAAACTAGGCTTTAGTTCTTAAACCAGAACGATGGAAAAAGAAAAAAAGCTCGTAACATTATCAATGGTAGTGCTTTTCTTTAGTTTAATTGTGGTGTATTCATTATTCTATCAGATAAAAGGAGAAAAGCTGATCCAGATCTTGCGTGCAGCCTCCGCAACTTCTGCTTCTCAAGAGAGCAAACAGGAAAGCGGTGGACAGGAAGATTTACATATTGATTTGCTATCAGGCGATACGCAAGCGACTTGAACATTAGAATGAGATTCTTTCTCAGATAGCTCCACTTGAAGTGATGCCCAACAAGTGGAAACGGGATGAACACAGACAGCTTCACCTGCGAATCATCTCTCATTTGAAGGGGAAGGTCCATCAATACTTTCCGGTACTGATTTCTATTTCGGAGCGGTAGAAAGTGTTGAGCTTCTTGGACTCAAACCTGAATATATTCTCAAAGATAACAAAGGCTTTTATTATGCAAAACTCTCAAAGAAACCGGATCTCAAACAAACCGTACAGGATCTGGATGGAAATATTTATACGATGAGCTCCGAAGCGGAGATACTCAAGAATAAACTATTTGGAGAAAGTATTAGCTTTGTCAATATCCCAGAATACAAAAATAAAATAGTAATTATGCTACTTACCGTTGATGATCAGTATTGGCTCATTCAGATGGACTATAAAAAATATCATCACGAGAAACCATATCTCAAGAAATTATTTATCTCTTAAATTGAAGTAACTATGGCAAAAGTACAAAAAATCTTGAACATCGAAGTTCCTGCTGGAAAGGCAACACCTACACCTCCGCTTGGACCTATGCTTGGTGCAAATGGAGTAAATATCGGGCAGTTTACCAAAGAATTTAACGAAAAAACTGCAGATTTGATGAAGCAGTTTTGAGGAATTGAAGTAAAAATTAAAGTAAAGCTGACTGTTTATGTTGATAGAACATTCAAGATGGAGATCGGTGCTCCAATCACTTCAGGACTCATCAAACGAAGAATCAATCAAAATCTTGGATCTGGAGAGCCAAACAAGAAAAAGATCGGAAAGCTTACCAAAGCAGATCTTGAAGCAATTTATGAACTCAAGAAGGCAGATCTAAACGCAAATACTCCAGAGGAAGCCTACAAAATTATTGCAGGAACCGCAAGAAATATGGGAGTTGAGGTAGAAATGTAATCGAAATTGCAAATAAGCACTATCTGGTAGTGGAAGCCATGGCTTCGCTTCCTGGTAGTGTTTTTTTGTATTTGATATATTTCAGTGGCGGAGAATGATAATAAAAAATAAAAAAGCAACCCTCTTTTCCAAGAAAGTCGCTTATATAGCGGAAAAATAAAAACTCCCCAAAAAAATCAGACTTAAACTATTATTCCAAAAAATTTGTCATAATCGCGCAGATATTAACCGTGCCTTGATAAGGATGGGTATAAAACACCGTCGAACAAAAACGAAGTTCTTTCGCAGAACTCGAACCACATGCATTGTCAAATCAATTTGGACAATTCCCATTGTTCACTTTTTCATCAGGAAGATTGCTATTCTTCTCATAAAGTCCTAGCACTCTAATTGCTCTATAAAACTTCCCTTGTTTATTGTTTGATTTTACTCTGTCCTTTTCCGCCGCATTAAGGTTTTCAAAAACATTGTGTGGAATCCATTTCCCTCCCTGGAGGTAGAGTCTATAGAGCGTCCCTTGCGGAGTCTGATCTTTTTGATCTAGTAAAGTATAGACATCACTTGGCTTTACATTCTGTCCAAAAAGAGGCCGATCATCGTCTCATCAAGTAAGCGAAAAGTAGCGGTCTTTTTGAGCTAACTGCTCTTCAATAACCCAATTAGTATGAGCGGTAATCCATGGATCGTCTTCACAGCCTTCATTTCATCCATCAAGTGGGGTAACCTTAAGTCGGCATTTATCCTTGGTCGCAGACCATCTTCTCCAATTAGTATCTCTAATATTATATACCGTTTCGATTCCTTCTTTCGCAAGGTTAAGTGCTAGGGTTCTTTGCTTCATCTCTGAGACGTAGTTTACTGTTCTCGCAACTCCAGTAATTACACTTATCAATGCGGTAGATATGATCATCAGAACAAGGATAACCTCTAGCATTGTAAATCAGTATTTTTTCTTTTTCATGCCTCTCTTCCCAAAAATAAAATTGACATTCATCAGGTAAAACATAATATGCCTCTATATGTAGTTATCTTTCCCAAAGATGCAATAGTTTTTATTCAGATTGATCATTGTGATGTCTACAGAACGAAGCCTTGTGCTCTCACTTATCTTAGTTGTCGCGTTACTTTCGTTGCTAAAGGTCGAAAAGCTGGTTAGGATGTCATTTTGAAGTTATCTGCTTCTGGCTTGATCTCTTGCTTTGGGAACAGGTATTTTACAGGGCGCATCACTTTTGCAAGGTATTCCAGATGAGACCTTTCTAGGACTCCGCTGTGCAAAAATTGCAGAATTTATCATCAATGCTCAGCCGACCATACTCCTCATATTTTTTGTGGCAGGGCTACGATTCTTTATCCAATACGGACACTTAAGCATCAAAATCTTTTCAGAAATTTTTGAAAAAAAACTCCAGACTTTGCTTCGATGTGTTTTAAGTTTTTGAAATCTGATTTCCTGCTTCTATTTTTCCCTTGCATATTTCAAAGGCGATTTCTACGAACGAATTTTTATGCAACCGATGGTAGTTCCTTATGTTGCACGAATTCCTATGATTGGCTGTATATCAGCGATTATTAGTTTAGTTGCTACTTTGCAAATCAACCTCCGCTTTAGCTTCAAAAAAGATGCATGAACAGTCTAGCTTTTATTCGCCATTCCGTGTTTCAATGCATAAATGGCTAGAATACCTCTTCCCTCGTTCCTGTTACGGATGCGATAAGCCGTGAGCATATCTCTGCTTTGAGTGTAAAAAGGAACTTTTTCCACATCCAGAGTTATGTCCTTTTTGTCATAAAGAGAGTAAAAACTTTAAAACCTGTAGCTCTTGCAGATTTGAAGGGTCAAATTTCCTTGATGGGCTTGTAGTCGGATTTTCCTACAAGACTCTCCTCAAAAAACTCATCCTTAAGCTCAAGTTTCATCACAAGAGCGATATTGCTGGATTTTTGGCAGAAAGGTGAGCATTATTGACGCAGCTTAATCAAGATCTTACCCTTGCCATGCAAAAGGATCAGCTTTTTATCTCTTTTGTTCCTTCGCATCGGTATCGTAAATATTTTCAGAAGGGATATAATCAATCTGAACTCCTAGCAAAAGAACTAGCAACTCAGCTTGAGATGCCTCGAGTTCCTTGCTTCAAAAAGGTAAAGGCTACGACCTCTCAGGTGAAACTTACGAGATCAGAGAGATTGAAAAATTTGAATGCTGCATTCGTTTTCCTTCCTTCTGCAATAAGCTTGCTCCCTCAAAATGCAACCTTGCTCATCGTAGATGATGTGACGACGACCTGAGCTACGCTCAATGAACTTGCAAAAAGAGCAAAATCCTCTAGACCAGATCTGCATATTTGGGGGCTTGTTCTCGCAAGACATACAGGATAAACGACTCTATCTTAATTCAAAGAGAAAAAATCAGATCTCTGCTCCTACGAAAAGCCTCTCTTCAAAGCAATACAACGAAGAAAAAAATCATGAGAGCTTTGGGCTTTTCAACCTTGAAAAATTAAGGAAGATCTTTACAATCCTGCTACTCAAAAGAAAGTGGTGTAGTGGTAGCACGTCAGTCTCCGAAGCTGAAAGTGGAGGTTCGATTCCTCTCTTTCTTGATCATCATAATAAAAAGTGCAAAAATTTGCATTTTTTTTGTTTCGTCGCTATAATGGGAAATGAAAATTTTATTCATTCAGTGTATAAAAATGCCAACTACGGATTCAACCATGACTCCACAATCCCCAGCAGTAGCTCAACCTCCAGTTCAAAACGACGATTTTGATCTTGGTATAACGCAAGAAATACCACAGGAAGCTCCTTCTACGCAGTTTTCTTCTGAAAATGTAGGATGAGATCAGTCTTTTGATTTTTCTTTAGATCTACCTGATACCTATGCAGAGCAGACACCAACTCCAGTTGTAGAGAGTGCACAGGATCAGTCATCCACGGAACTTCTTCAAAATACGAATGTTTCCGAGATGCCGAGCCTTAACGCCCAAGACGAAACACCTCCTGCAGACCCTATGCCAAGTCAGGAGGTTAGCGATGGTTTTTTAAATGAAGAATCTACTCCTTTTGTAGGAGTTGAAAATCAGCAACAAAATCCAGAAAGTAGTGAGATGGTATCACCAGAAAATAATACTGACTTTTTACTCGAAGAAGCTCCTTCTGACCAAGAGGTTCCATTGATGATGTCAGAAGAGCCTTTACAGGAAGAAACAGTGCCTTCATCAGAGTCAGATTTCCCTACGAATGAATTTTTACAAGATGACCTATCACAAACAACCGCACAAGAGCAGACTTCTCCAGAAGAAGCTGGAAGTATGTTTTCCGCTACGTGACAGGATGTTGCTCCGGTAGATCAAGAAAGCTCTTTCCAGTCAGATTTGCAAGGAGAAGAAAACATTTCTCTTACTGATGCAATTCCTTCAACAGAAACCCTCTCACCAAATGAAATATCAGAAGCTAAAGATGAGGCAGTATTTCTTGAAGATGCCTTACCTACGGCAAATGAAAGTGTCCCAGAAGAAGTTAATCAAGACGCTCCTTCACAGATGTTTATGGACGCATCTCCTGAAAGTGAAGCTAACACTCAACCTTCTGAACCATTTATGACGAGCGGCCAATCCGCTGAAAATCAGCCAATCCAGCAGGAGCAGCCAACAGAAATGCCTTCATCCCTATCTGTACCAGCAGGAGATGGAAATTTGCTTAATCTTGATGAGATGCTAGCCCAATCGCCTCAAGATGTTTCTAATTCTACTTCAGATACTGCTGTTGATCCTTTTACCGCAATGAAAGAAACTCTTCAGGCGCAGCAGCAACCTACTCAGGCACCTACACTTTCTCCTATGTCAGAAACTGGAGCACTGAATGAAACCTTACAGACTCCTTCTCAGGAAAGTCTAGCATCTGATCCTCAAGCTCAATCACTAAATCTGGATATGTTATCTGCCCAGCTTCCTCCCCAGATAGCACCTCTCACAGCTTCATCGCAAACTCCAAAGCTAACAACTACCAACTTACCTCTAAAGAAAATGCTTGGAGTAGTATTTGGAGCCGTAATAGTAATCGCTACAGGGGTAATTGCTTATATTAGATATCCAGACCTGTTTTCTCTCAGCGCTCCACAAGGAGAGATGAGTTTATGAACAGGAGAGGAACACAACGCAGCACCAGGAAATCCTCTTTTAACAGGAGAAATGCAGACTTTAGATGATGGAGAGATTCAGCAAACAGATCCTGTTTCTGTTTCCGGAACCTTTGACGATGATAATGAAGACGCTATCCAAACTATTGATCTCTCTCAAACAAATACTCCATCTACCACAACAAATCCTTCAACGGGGAACGCAGCTGCTTCAGGAGTAAACAATGCAGATGGACTTGGAGCAATAGAGAATCTCGTAGGTCCTGTTAATAATAATGACATTCTTAAGCAAGAGGTAATGGAATTTCAGAGAAAAGGAAAGGAAGTAAGGGAGATGTGAGAAGCTCAAAATAAAAGAACAATGATCAAGTATGGATTAGCAGTAGAAAAAGAGTCTGAAAAAATCTTGGATAGGCTTGCAAATGGTGAAAATATTGATATATCTACATGGTCAGAATTAAAATCCCAGCTTGATGACTATTTAACTAAAGCAACAAATGGCTAACAAAAACTTTATCACAAGTTCTTCATGGACTGGATATCATCAGAAAAAAGAGGGGCCAAAACCTTCTTTTTCTGAAACTCCAAAAAAAGGACTATACAAGATGTCTGCGTTACTGACGACATTTCTTGATTATCTGGAACATACTAAGAATGTAAGCCCAAAAACAATAGTGAATTACCGCTTATGGCTCCAAAGAGCTGTTGAATTTCTCTGAGATCCTGAGGTAGACAAGATAAAAGCGATAGACATTTTACAGTTTAGAATGGCACTTAATAATTTAGGACTTGCAAAAAAGACCGTTAATTATCATATCATTGCCTTGAGATCGTTCTTAAGGTTTCTCCTCAAAAATGATATTGATTGCCTCAGTCCAGACAAAATAGAACTTTCAAAAATACCACAGAGAGAGGTAAGTTTTTTACTGGAAAATGAAATAGATAAAATTCTGAGCGCACCAATTCATTTCGCGACTTCAGAACTGCAAAAGGCAAGAGATGAATTGATTCTCCATATTCTTTATGGGACAGGATTGAGAGTCTCAGAATTAATAAGCCTCAAAAAGAGTCAGCTCATTCTCTGAGAAAAGCAATTCGCAATCAGAGGAAAAGGTTCCAAGGTAAGGTCTGTTTTTTTAACCTCTTTTGCGATGGAAAAACTATATACCTACTTAAACTTGAGAACTGATACCTATGAACCACTCATTATCAGCCTTTCCAAAAATAGCTATGGAAAACAGCTTTCCAGAAATGCAGTAGAGGCATTAGTCAAAAATTATGCCAAACTTTCTGGAATCGAAAAGAAAGTCACGCCTCATACGCTGAGACATTCTTTTGCCACTACGTTGCTCAAGAAAGGAGCCGATATTAGATCCGTTCAAACACTGCTTGGGCATTCTTCTATTCAAACAACTCAGATCTATACCCACGTAGATGATCATTTCCTCAAAGGAGTTCATGATTTATTGGAAGAATAAGATCTAAAATCAGACTTTTCATTCCGTAAAGGGCGAGAGACAATTCCTCGTCTTTTTTGTTTTTTTGCATTTAGTCAAGTAGCTTTTCCACAAGAAATTACCCCAGTTTTTGAAAAATGAGCTTTTTTGCTTATACTTAGAGATGAATTTTACCATTAAAAGATAATCCAGGAATTAATGCTTGAGAAGCTACAAAACATTGTCTATGATACTAATTACACTACCATAGTTCCGAATGGAGGTTTTGTAGTTCTCCCAAAAAACACACCGCAATCTTCAGGAGAAGCACCAAAACCCGAGAAAAAAAACTCGATGGCATGGATGGATTCCTTACTTCAGAAACTCGGACTTGCTCCAGCTCCAAAAAAGCCTTGAGAAGCTTCAGAAACAGCCAAAAAACCTGAACTCCCAACCGAAGAACAGCCTCAAACCGACAAACAGCTCGCTCTCGCAGATCAGGTGAAGCAACTTTTACAGCTTCCAGATGCGGAATATAGCGACAAAAAGCTGACTTCCGAGCTCAGACAATATATCAAAGAGGTTGATAATCGTTATTCAGCTTTACTTTCTGATTATAAATCACATATTGCACCGTCCTACCGAGAGTTTACGATGCAGCAGTTTAATGTATCTGGAATCCTCGGAAAATGCTATTATACTCAGGAATATCCGAGTTATATTGATGCACTCTGGACGAGGGATATTATGAGCATGCATGCCAAGCGAGATATGAGTTTCTACCTCTATCCTGAGGATGATTCGGCGATCCAGTCTATGCTTAAGCAAAAATCCACCCAGCTCAAAGCCGAGCTTTCTGATGCGATGCAGAAGGGAATTACGATTGACAAGGAAATTGAACAGCAATACCGTGATGTAGAGATGATCAGAGAAAAACTGACGACCAAAGAGGAAAGATACTTTGAACTCTGAAATTATACCACCATTTACGATCACAACGAGGAAAAACTCAGAGAAACCGGGAAAAAATTTGAGCAGAAAATCTCCGGTTATGGAATCAGAGTCAAGAACGCGATTCATAGGATGGATAATGGATTTACAGCGAATTTACCGATCTGCCTTGATGATATGGGAATCGTTCGTAGTGCGGTGACTTCTTCGTTGGCAGCCAGCTTTCCTTTTATTTCTAGTGATCTTATTACCAAAACCTGAATCCTGTACGGAGTCAATGCTCATACCGGAGGACTTGTGATTTTTGACCGTTTCAACTCCAAACTGCCAAATATGAATAGTGTGATTTTGGCGACTTCTGGTGCCGGTAAATCTTTTACGGTGAAGCTAGAGATTCTCAGGTATTTGCTCAATGGAGTAGATATTATTGTGATTGATCCTGAAAACGAATATCAAGCGCTTTGTGAAAGAGTAGGCGGAACCTATGTGAATATTGCAACTTCTTCTCAGCAGTTTCTCAATCCTTTTGATATGCCACCGATGATTGAAGATGTGGAGTATGGAAAGGGAGATTTGCTTCGTTCGCAGATTATGAATCTCGTGGGCTTGATTCAGATTTTGGTTTGAAAACTTAGTCCAGAAGAGGAAGCTCTCCTTGATAAAGCGCTCCAAAATACTTACGCCTTGAAAGGCTTCACGTTTGAAATGGACGACTACACGGGGAAACTTCCTCCGCTGATGGAAGATCTGATGAATGTCTTGAATGGAATGCAGGGAGGAGAGCAAATCGCACTTAAGCTCAGTAAATATGTAACTGGAACCTTCGGAAAACTCTTCAACAATTACACGAATATTGACATCAATAATGCGCTTACGGTCTTTAGTATCCGTGATGTGGAAGAAGCTCTGAAAACCCCTGCGATGTTTAATGTGCTTAATTTTATTTGGTCCAAGGTGAGATCGGTCAAAAAGCAGAGACTTCTCGTCTGTGATGAAGCGTGGATTATGCTTCAAAACGATATTTCTGCAAACTTCCTCTTCGGTCTTATCAAAAGAGCCAGAAAATACTGACTCGGAATCACGACCATCTCGCAGGATATTGAGGACTTCATCCGTAGTCCGTATGGAAAACCAATCGTTTCCAACTCCGGAATGCAAATCCTCCTCAAACAATCCGTTACTTCTATCAAATCACTCAATCAGCTCCTCGGACTTTCGGAAGCAGAACAGCAAAGACTAGTTTCTGTCGGAGTCGGAGAAGGTTTGATGTTCGTCGGAAACCAGCACGTCGGCGTCCAAATCTTAGCTTCCCCTTATGAAAAATCTTTTATTACCACCGATATTAAAAAAAGCGAATAATTTCTTATTTCATCAAGGATGATTCTACAAAAATCAATAATACTCCAGCGATTGCGAGAATTGCTTGCACCAGTCGAGTCTTCATAACGATCGTTGTTTCATGCATTCCCTTGTATTCCAAAAGATGATGGAACGGTGCTACCGTAAAGAGTTTTTTCTTAAAAACCTTTTTCCAAAAAATCTGGAGAAAACTCGAACAAAGCTCGACAATAAAAATCCCAAAAATAATCAAAAAAGGAATCAAAATTCAGAATCTCATATTGAGCAGATAGATCAGAGAGGCAAGTAGCCCTCCGAGTGCAAACGCACCACTATCCCCCATAAAAACTTTCGCCGGGTTGATATTAAAAAACAAAAACGCAACCAAAACCGCAACAAGAATGCAAACTACTGTCGTCGCAATATAGGTTCCATTCAAAAAGGTCACAATTGCGAGACTCACCAAAATAATCGCCATCGTGCCGCCAGCCAAGCCATCTAATCCGTCAGTAATGTTGATTGCATTCACGATCGTGATCGTCGCAATGAAAGTCAAAATAGGAAACAAAATTCAGACTTCAATCTTTCATGCGATTGGCCAAAGATTGATATAATCAATCCCGAGCTTCACATAAAACCAATAGGAAATCCAAGCCGAGAAAATCACCATTCCAATCAACTTCGCTCTCGCACTCAATCCCTTCACTTTCCCATAATTCTTGATGTTGAGAAAGTCGTCAACCAGCCCAATCAATCCCATACTAAAAAATCCAAACAAAATGATATAGGATTCTTTTGCATTCCAGAGCGAGTTGCCGATCCATCCAAAATGTTGGAGCAAAAACGACCCCAGAATCATCACCAACATCACGATCAAAAACATTCCTCCTCCCATGGTTGGTGTGCCTTGTTTGTGGGCATGCATTTTGCTGAAGATCTCAGACTTTTCTCCTGTTGCCGCATTTTCGCGGATCGTTTTTCCTGCTTTTACTCTTTGAAGCAACCTGATATACGCAGGATAGAGCAAGAGTGAAATCCCAAAACTCACTAGCGCATAAAAGAGGATTTGGCTTAATTTAACCAATACCGATGCTCCTTCAAACATCTCTTTATAAAAAAGATAAAAAAATCTGACCCAAGAAGTGTAGTTTTTTCCCCTCCAAAATGCAAGAGATTTCCTCTTTCATAATTTCCTTTGTTTTCTCGGTTTGCTCTTCTCTTTGCTTTCTTGCTAAATATCTTTGCTCATTTTTTAAATGAAAAATTTTGTTCCCTTTTTTTGCTTGCAGCCATTTGTTCTTCCCTACTTGCAAAAGCTTTCAGAGTTTCTACGCAGGAACCGGAGAATCCCTTTTAATAAGAAGTAAGCCTACAGAGCCTGAATGTTGTTTTGGAGAGGCTTCCATCTCTTTAGGAGGGTGTGGTCGTTTTACCTTTAAGAAAAACTAGGATTATTTGTATAGAGGAAAGAAAATGACAAGCAGGAGCTCTCCTTGTGGGAAGAATGCATGAAGTAAGCTACCAGAAAAACAATCTGGATTGCCACGCTCCCTTCGGTCGCTCGCAAGGACGGGTGGATATTATTGCTTGAAGAAAAATGACGTTTTAGGACGAGCGGACCCCTCCGCTTCAAGAAAAACGACGTTTTGGGACAAGCGGACCCCTCCGCTTCCCTATTACAAAGCGGAAACTTCAAAATTTATAGCTTTTTTATTTGTTTATTGAATGAAAAGATGACTTCAATTACAAAAATCAAGGCAATTGCATTGACAAAACTCAATAATGCAGAATATGGAGCGTTTATGGACTCCTGAAAAATTAAAAAAAATCCTGAAGGCTGTTCAGGGTCTTTTTTTT
This sequence comes from SR1 bacterium human oral taxon HOT-345, assembly GCA_003260355.1. Classification (GTDB taxonomy): domain Bacteria; phylum Patescibacteriota; class Gracilibacteria; order Absconditabacterales; family Absconditicoccaceae; genus HOT-345. Next base: position 50,045 of record MPSQ01000003.1, on the reverse strand, counting down.
ATTTGACGGGGGAAATACGGATAATGCATTTTTAAAGATCAATCTCGCAAGTTTCTAGACTATAGTTTGCTTCCATGCGACCGCCAGGGATAAGTTTCCCATTAGGCGTCATATCGATCATTCTCTTTACGATCAGGTTTCCTTCTTTTATTCCTCCAAAGAACCAAGGAGTGGTTCGCTGCCCGCTAAGTTCTCCATTCTCAGAGCTAAATCCTATAGAACCTTCTCAAGGAAGGTAAAGCTGATTATTGATAGCATAGAGTTTCTTGTCAGGCAGGTCTGTCCTCTCTCCAGCCACGAAGTAATTCCCTTGGGTATCGCTTCGAGAGCCAATATCGTAGGTCGTTTCGCAATCAGGATCCTTCTCTGCACAAAAAAGTCCAGGGGTATTATAGTAAGGAGGAACAGCCTTGCTTAGGAGTCCTGATTTCAAAGCTTTTTGGAGTGCTAGTAGAGAATACGGAGCTTTTCAGGGCTTCCCATCTGGTTCGTCTCTCTCCTCAGGGGCGAGTTCTCAAATCTCATCCCAATCTCTCTCAGGAGTTTGCGGGTCTAAGCAAAGGTAGCTAGGATTGACTCCGCGAGCGAGGTATTCAGCAGGATTGATGCCATAGATGCATTCTCTTGCGTTCATCTCCAATACCCTGTCTCCGACACGATCATAAGCGAAGGAGGGATAACAAGCCCCTCCTAATCCATCAGGGACTCTACCAACCTTTTGTATCTTCTTGCAGTTCTTTACTACTTCGTCGATGACAATCGGTTTACTGTTTTTTTTGAGCTCTGGGAAGTGGCATCTCGGGAGATTCGCCATCAAGTAAGCATCCACAGCTTCCTCGCCAGTGAGTCCAAGATCATCCATAGCTTTAATTGAGATCCCAGAAAAGATTTGCTGAGGAGTTTCGATCCCTCTGGCAGAAAGAACTTCTTCCTCATGTGTCGGAGCATGCACGATAAAAAATTCTTTGAGTTCACTTCGTTTACAGCAGATTCCTCCTCCAATAAGGAGCAAAAGCAGAAGGATGACTCCGAATTTGATGCCTTTCATGAGGATATTCAAGGTAAGAAACTAAAAGAGTTATGACGCATTGTTCACAGATTTCAGATTCTTATTATTTTTGATACTATCAATGAAATCGTAGAGATTGATTTTATTTACACCTTCATTACTGAGGAGATGGAGTTCTGGTCTATCTGCAGTACTTTCTGGAACAGCTACATCCAAAATACGGTTCTCTGTCCCAGCCAAGTTAAACTTAAATCTAAAAAGATAATAAAGTCTGAAGTTCGTCTTGTAGTTGTCGTTCGTCTTTACAGGACTTGATTCATAGACGGTAAAGGTTTGATTATCTTTGTCAAAGAGGTAAATAAATGGAGAACTATCCGTAGCAATAATTTTTACGTTATCTGAGTAGAGCGAACCAACCTTATCTCCTCCAATGATCGGAACCTCGCGGTAATCCAATGCTGTTCAGATATTTGAGGCTCTTCGGAATTGATAAAGTTTCCCGCCACCTCGACCGAGGAAGTTACCATCAATAGCAAAGCCACCAAGATGCTGTGGAAGTGAAGCCCCTGAACCTGCCAAGATGCTATAGTTTGTTCCATTCTGATATTTAGATTCAGATCCAGCGAGATTACGATATCTAGTAAGGAGTGCTGCTCCAATGTTATTTGGATTAGCCTGGAAGAGGTAAAAGTTATTTCTTCCATAAGTTCAGATGCCCCCAATATTTTTCGTAGCTCGGTCTTCATCTACGACCTCCATTTGCTCAACACCAAGCTTGTTCACGAAGAATAAATCCCCATTCTCAGCATAACAAAAGAGTCCTCTTGTCCCCAAGCTCAATTCGCAGTCTTTCATCGCAGAGCCAACATTATATTCGATCAGATTTCCTCTTGTAGCATCATTTATTACACCAATGAGAGCGGCCTGGGTTCCTCCGATATTTGTCGTTGCCCCAATATTAATACTGATTGGAGTCCCGAGCTTTGCCTTTTCCGCATCATTAAAAGTAAGGATTCTGGTTTTTCTCCCGGTTGCTTCATCATCAAACTGAGAGAGATTTGTAATCAAACTCACATTAAAGCCTTTCTGATAATTCGTATCAATGATGTTCTTGAGATCTTTCACATCTTTTTCCCAAAGCCCCTTTTCAGCAAGTAGACTGAGCTTGCTTAAGATTCTGTTATATTCAAGGGATTTCTCATCTGAGGAAGGATCCATAGCTTGGAATGCAAGGATATCATTTCTAATGCTATCAATAGTAATGAGTTCCTGACTTCCACTAGCATTCTTGAAATACACTTCTTCTTTCTTTGCAGACTTTAGCTGAGAAAGGACCGCACCTCCAAGGAAAAGAATAGCAACAACAAGCACCCCTACCATAAGATAGTACTTATGCCCGCTAATGAGTTGACTGGTCTGTTTCTTTCGCTTCATCAAGCCAACCTTTGATGCAAGCTTTCCGCCGAGTTTAGAAGTATATTTTGATGCCACGGCAGAGAGCTTCCCTTTAGGTTTAATCGTAGAGAGATCAATCCCTGTGATGCTGAACACTCCCAAAAATCAGATTCCTTTCTTTTCTACTCTCGAAGCAAAGAGATCATCAAGATGATCGAGCATCGCATTTGCATTTTCTTTGGCAAGTACTTGTTCCATCTCTGAAAAGTCGTTCTGATCCAAGACTTCTGAAAGCTTCGTCCCAGCATAGAGAAAAACATCTCCTCTTTCTAGTTCCCCACCAATAAAATCAGAAAACTGATCAATGTTAGTCTGTTCTTGGAATGAATTTTCTAGGACAGAGTAGAGTTTATCATTACGGAAAATCATAAGCGTAGTCTTCCCAATCATCCAGGTCTTCACGCTATTATCTAAGATCAGCTGCACATACCCTCTCAAGTCGCATTTCGGAGCATCACGGAGCTTATCCGCAAAAGATTGAAGCTTAGTATTGAGGAGTTGAAGCTGTCCTTCAAGCATCATTTCAATATCACTGGAAGAAAGAGATACATCCTTCGCTTTGTCTGTAAAATCAGCTACAAACTCTTGCAAAATCTCTTTCTGATACTCCACAAACTTTTCACTATGAATCTGAATATATACTTTGATTTCAATTTGATTATCAAGTTCATCACTAAAGGTGTACACCTTATCAGCATCAAGGTATTCAAGCAAATTATAAACCGGTTTCATTCCTAAAGCTCCAATAAAAAAGATAAAAAATCTGACTTCATTCTATTTTACGCAAAAAAAACTTGTGAAAATTATTTCCCTCTTCGTAATAGCAAAACCAGAGGAAAAATCAAGAGGAACAGCCCCTAATTTTTACTTCATTTACTTTCTCTGGATTTCGTTCTTCAAAATACTATACTCCTTGATATGATAAAGGCACTATAGAAGATAGATTCCCTCGTTATACACGTTAATACACGCACAATCTGTCCCTTTCTTTATCCTTTCTGCTAGCGAATGTTTAAACTCCGCCTTACGAGACCCGTTCTGCACTTTCTTATCATCAATTGCCTGTTCTTTCTTACCTACAAAGTCAGGTTTTGGACTGATTTTATCCCAGGAGTTCAGCTTCCGATTCCGTTTATCAATGCGACGGAGTTGATAATATTTTCAATCATTGCAAGTGCGGGGTTTATTGGTATTGGGATTATTAAGGATTTTTATTGCTTGAATAAGAGAGTCATCAACCATTTCCAGACCTTTTCCAAAGTGTGGATTTATTGGTTCATCAGTATCACGTTTCTCTCGTATTTTGGTCAGGGCTTTATCTTCTTTTTTGGGATTTCTAGGTTTATCCTTATTTTTACAGGGCTTTTGACCTATATTGTACTATTTTTCTTTGACCAAGGACGAAGAGCCCTAGAATATCAGCAACAGAAAAAATCCTGAAAGAAAATCCTGATTATTTCTTGAGAGACGATTGATACCTACGAAATTTTAAAGACAATTAAAGCAAACTTTTCACTCCAGACAGAGTTTATCTCTCCTGATGAGGCTGAAGAAACAGATTTTTGACAATATGAAATGTGCGTTGTGGTCTGAAATTTCAAGAAAGATCAGCTTCAAGCAATTTTTGAAAAGACAAGATTCTTTGATACCAGATTTTTTCATATTAGTGAGGGATTTTTTCTTGAGGATGTGGTCTACAAGCCAGAGATTATCCAAAATATCATCGCTCTTGAATACAAACATTCAAAGCTAGATGGGCGATCTCTTGTGGTAAAGAGAATATTTGATGTAGTCTGAGCAGTAGTAGGAATTATTCTGCTTTCTCCAGTTTTATTGGTCATTGCGATTGCAATCAAACTCGAGAGTAAAGGTCCGATCATCTACGAATCAAAAAGAGTCTGAACAGGAGGTCAGCTTTTTACTTTTTTGAAGTTCCGCACGATGTATACACACTTAAGTGTAGGATATGGAGGAAAGGAAGCCGAGGAACTCTACAAAAAGCTTATCAATTCTGATGCAAATACTAGAGAGGGCGTCTTACCAAAGATTGCTAATGATCCGAGAGTCACCAAAGTGGGAAGATTCCTACGTAGGACCTCTTTAGATGAATTGCCACAGCTTTTCTCTGTGCTCAGAGGAACGATGTCGTTAGTTGGTCCAAGACCACACCTAGAAAACGAAGTCGCAAGATATACGCCTTGGCAAAGGAGGCTCCTTAGTATAAAACCTTGAATCACTGGATATGCTCAGGTTTTCTGAAGAGATTCTTTAAGCTTTGATCAAGAGGCAAAACTAGATCTGTATTATATTCAGAATTGGTCGCTTTGGCTTGATATTTACGTGATTGTCGGAACCTTTGGGGTGATCTTCAAGGGAAGATAGTTTATTTACTTACAGTATAAAAGAGAATGAAAATCAGAAATTGGATTATGGTTATGAGTTGTATCGGGCTATTTGTTGGATGGACTGCAGCCTTTGAGCCAAGCACAGGAAATCAGGAGGAGCTTGCTGCTTTAAAGTCGCAGATTGCTCCCCTTGTTGAAAACGATAATCAAGCTCTACGAAGTCTCTATCAGCAGGCTAGAGATTTGCAAACACAGTTTAAGGAAGGATCAACTTCTTACTATCTTGAGAATTTGAGAGATTATTTATTCACAAAACTCTCAAGTAGAAAAGACATCGCAAAGGCTGAAAGCAGAACCTTCAAAGCCGGTTTTCTCTTGCCTTATCAGGCTTCAGGACTCTTGCTTGCAGAGCCGCTCCATGAGAATTGTATCGGTTGGTATCAAACCCTTGATAATCTGAGTTTCGCTTATGATTTCCCGACAGCTTTAACGATTGCAGTTTGGTACAGAGAAAATGGTTGTGGCTACTACTTGCCTAAAAATGGAGACGGTCCCTTCCAAATTGTGAGCAAAGACTACGGAACAGGAATGATTACAAGAGAGCTTTTCGAGACGACTATCAAGGATTTCCTTGAATTTTCAAAGAAAAAGATTGATCGATATAATGGAACGAATCCTACAACGCCCATCTCACTCAGTTACAAAAATTTTAGCACAGGCGACTTGCTAAAGTTTTCTGCTTTGTATAATGGACTCAGTGGAAGCTCTGTATCTGGAGATATTCTCCCAGCTGCTCCAAAATATTTCTATGAAAAAATGCCATGATCTTTTGAAAATGGAAAGAAAAATGGACTCTTTCTGCAGTTTTTAAGGGTGATCGAACGAGAATTGACTCAATAGTTTTAGATTCCTACGCTTTTTTTTCGGTATGCCTTTAGCAAAAACTTTCCAATCAGATTTGCCGTTAAAGAATAAAAAGGTTTTGATCCTCGGAAATCGGTCATATAAAAATATGGGTGACGAGCTTATTTTGCTGGGGACGATCCGTATTTTGCAGGAGCAGAATAACGAAGTAATCGTCTCTGCCTATAATCCAGAGCGATTGCAATCCTTTTTCGCACAATTCCCTGACCTAAAACCGATTACCTACATCCACGAATTTCCCAAAGGATTCCGTTCAGCCTTCCGCTATTTTTTTTCTGATAAGAGGAAAGAACTCGTGACTTACCGTTGAGTTGATGCGGTGATTATCGGTGGTGGAGAAATCCTGACTGAAGAAAGTGTGCATTCCTATCGATATCGAAATCTCTGATTATTGCCTTTGCAAGCTAAACTCAATAAGACTCCTGTTTATCTCATGGGAGGAATCCAAATCCCCAAAAAAAAGATAAATCAGATGCTCTTTCGCTGGTTGCTTTCGCAGACGGAAGGAGTTTTTGCTCGTGATCCAGAGTCAGTTGAGGCTTTGAAGGACTTCTGATACCACAAAACCCACTTTTTTATGGATACGAGCTACTTTTGCTATCCTCGAGACAAGGTAGAGTCTCTTCCTCGTGCAGAAAAAACCGTCTTGATCAATCTAAACAAGAATGGGGAACAGTTTTTTGAAGAGCTAATAAAGGAGTGTGAAACTCTTATCGCTACAGGGTTTTCTCTTAAATATGTGCCTGTCAGCAAAGGCACTTCTCCTGTATACAACGATCTTTTGTACAAAAACAAGCTAGAAAAAAGACTTGGGATCACCTTGCCGATTGTGGATCGAGAGTCAGACTTTAATGCTTTTGTCCAAGAAGTAGCAGACGCAGAATTGGTGATTACAGCAAGGCTACACCTCTTCCTTGTTAGCTCTTTTATTGGGACGAAAGTAAAGGTTTTCCCTTACCAGAAAAAAATCCTGAAAATGCAAAAGATGCTCCAAATCATGCAATACTAAGTCAGTACCCATTTTTTATCTTGAGATAAAAAGGCGAAGAAAAGCTGTCTCACGCTTTTGATGGTAGTGGTAAGTTTGCTGGTTTTAGAATTGGTTTTCCTAAAGATAAGATATTAAGCGGGATGGTGCCTCCGATCATCGCCGCTAAATAGGAGAATTTCAAGCTAAATTTCTTCACTGATGTCTTTGGGCTGAAAATCCTCAAAGGTATAGAAAGAAAGCTTTTGATTGACTCCCATCGTCTGATCATCGAAAAAGAAAAAGGTCAAACAAAGTCTTCCTTCAGGATTCGGCTGTGAAAGAGCATAAGGAAGCAATTGAGAGAGAACAAAACTCTTTTTGAGAAAGATGATAACATTGAAGAGCAAGATTAGATCGTATCTTTGGTCGCAAGGACGAGGCAACTCCTTTAAATCAGCTTGAAAGAAATGTATCGCTGGATGAAGAGTCAAATACTCAGGGAATTGCCGATCAGGCTTGGATTGATTGTCGATTGCGACTACTTTCGCACCATAGCTCGCACAGAAAATACTCCACCTTCCATCGCCTGCTCCGAGATCAAGCACTGCAGAAATTTTTTGGTGATGGAAGAGTGTTGCTAGCTTTTCTTCTAATCGCATTTCTTGGGTCTTTAAAAAAGCTAAATCCTACCCTACAAAATGCAAAATCACGCCTGCAACCTTCTGCACATTTACAATCTCCAAACGGCGACCATCATCTAGCTCAATCACTCCAGCATCTCCATTCTGACCTCCCATCTCAGGATAGAACGGTGTCTTATCAAAAATCAGCACTTTCTGCCCCTCTTCGGTATCAATCTCCTTCAAAAGCTTCGCATCAGAAAAATTCAGGTTCTCATACCCCACAAACTCTGTCGCAGGAACTCCCTCCAAATACTTAGACCAATCTGCAGATTTCTGGAACATCGCCTTGCTTCCTTGGCGAGATTTCTCTTTTGCTGCTTCTAAAGCCTTTTCATAGCCTGCGAGATCCAAAGCAACTCCACGATCCGCAGCAAGTTCTTTCGTAATCTCTAATGGGAAACCGTAGGTATCATAGAGCATAAAAATCTGATCTCCTCCGAGCGTTTTCTTCCCTTCGGTAGTAAGCTTATCCAAGAGTTCAGTCAGAATTTTTTCTCCATTATGAATGGTTTTCTCAAACTGAGCGATCTCCTGAAGGAGCACCTTTTTGATCATCGGCTCATTAAACTCTCTAAGCCCTTTGAACGCCACGAAAGCCTGATCTATAAAATGCTCCAGCTCCGGCTTCATCATCTTTCTAAGCAAAAAGAGATTGTAATACCCTCTCCTGATAATCATCCTCAAAACATAGCCTGCTCCGACATTGGAAGGCGTAAGCCCATCGTTAATCAGCATAAACGCTGTTCTCAAATGATCAGCAATAATTCTGAATTTTCTCTGGTGGTCAGCATACTTGAGTTCGGTTGCCTGTTCTAGCATATGCAGGAAAGGGGCGAAAAGATCGGTTTCATAAACGCTTTCCTTGTGCTGAAGAACCTTACACATTCTTTCTAGTCCCATTCCGGTATCTACATTCTGCTGAGAAAGCTTGGTCAGGATTCCCTTTTCATCTCTATAAAACTCCATAAATACATTATTCCAGATTTCTAGCCAATTGGCTTCATCGGTTTTTACATTAGAACCAACAGGTGGAAATTCTGATTCCCCCACTCGGTAGTAAATCTCCGTATCAGGACCGCAAGGACCAACAGGACCTGGACTCCATCGGTTATTCTTAGCATCCAAAAAAGAAATCCTCTCCTCAGGAAGCCCTGCTTTTTTCCAAGCCTCAAAAGCGATCTCATCTCTCGGAGCATCTTCATTCCCCTCAAACACGGTTACGGCTAATTTACGAGGATCAAAATTCAGCTTCTCTACGAGGAACTCATAACTCCATTGAATTGCCTCCTGCTTGAAATAATCACCCAAGCTCCAGTTTCCCATCATCTCAAAGAAAGTTAGATGTGAACTATCTCCAACCTCATCAATATCCACCGTTCTCACGCATTTTTGGATATTAAAAAGCCTATGTCCAAGCGGATGCTCTTTCCCAGCAAGATAAGGAATAAGCGGCTGCATTCCCGCAACATTGAAAAGCGCAGTAGATTCCTTGTCTGCGATAAGTGAGGCTTCTGGTAAATGCGTATGTGCTTTAGAAGTCCAAAAATCTGATCGTCTTTGTCTGATTTCCTGAGAAGTAAGGGATTGCATCGTTGCTATGATGAAAAATAAAGAGGAGAAGTCTGACTTTTTCTCGTGAAAAGCGAGACCACAAACTGCAATAAAAAATAGCTATCTCCTGCTCAAAAGCAAGGACTTCTTTATTGGTGAGAGAATGTTGGGATCAGGACTATTCTTGGGAAGCATTGTTACGCACTAAGTCCTGCAATTAGCAAATACGAAGGGACTATCTCTAATATTTCTCGTAGAATTGCTTTAGAGTTGGATTTCACAGGTTTCGATATTAAAGGTTCCTATAATCAGATGTTTGCCTTCAACCGCAGCATTGTAATTCTCCTCCGTATCAATAAGCGAAGTATTACTTCTGTAAGGCTCGATTAGTTTTCAGTTCGTCAGCCTTTTTACAATCATTTTGTCCCCCACTAGGTCATGGACGACCCATGCAGAACGTTCTGTAATCTCATTATAACTTTCACTTTCTCTGCTCGTCCCAAGCCTATACACTTTTTTATTATCTACGACTACGATAGGATCCCAAACCTCTCACGTCATCGAAGCCTGCGTATGAAAGAAGAAATGATGTTCATTATCTCCTCGAACTTTTGGGACTAAATCTCTACAAAGCTCAATTTCTTCACACTTTGTCATCTGTTGGATCACGATTTCATCTTCTGTATTATTGTCCAAGTTAACGAGAAGGGAAGTAAAATACGGATTATGCTGTAAATCGTGCTTTTTTACAAAGGACTCTAAGGCTTTTTCTTTTGGGCGTCTCAGTTCCTCATAGTCATAGTCACCGTCAGTGCAAAGAACCTTTCCTTTTTCCGGATCATAGGGCACAACTCAGCCTCTGGTAATAAGATTCTTCCATAAAGAGATAGGAGAACTCATTCCTCCCCCTCCTCAAAAAGGAGCATAAAAGAAATGTCCTTTCTGATACTTACAATTCCTTGCAACATCCTCTATATTTTTGATGTCCGCTTCAGGGAAAGGCTTGATATCTAACGGTTCACAGGGAGGAATAGGCTTTTGCAATTCCGCAAGGTTTGGTGTATCACAGGTTCCTCCGGTGAATGCTTGAGTAAGCTGTTCCCCTGAATGAGAGAGCATTTCCTCTTGAGGAACTGGCTGTTGAGAAAATGAACATCCCATCACTGCCAAAGCACTTGAAAGCATCCCTAATAAAACTACTCCTTTCCTCATTTGCTACAATTCACAAGATAAATCTTTGCTGAGGATAAGGAATTCCTTGCTAAAAACAAGCGTTTGGTGGGAATCAGGATTTTTTTATAATGAAAAAAGGGAGGATTAAACTCCTCCCTCTCCTAATTAGGTTAATATTCAGTAGGTAATATGGATGCCCATAATGTGTTTTTTCACGTACTCCCTTCCTCCAGGAAGTGACATTATATCAAGATCCAATCTATTATTAGTATGACCGCAGACCTTATACCTAGGAACTCCATTATAATGCTGATTTGTGTAATGATATGAATGGGAGATAATCATTACATGTGTCTTTCTAACAGCATCATCAATATCAACTCCACCTTTTCTATTCATTGCAAGCATGTCGCCCCATTCTAGAACACAATCTCTGTCCCCATCATATCCTGCCACAAGATCCTCTTTAGAAACAATATATCCATAATGTTTCTTCATATACTCGTATAAAGCATTTGCTCCCAGCCAAGTAGATGTCCCATAATAAGGATAGCGTCCATCAAGAGTTCCCCAAGTATTATCTTTGGGGATTCCTCCGGCATAGAGACACTGAGAAACAAAATTAGCACAATCATTAGGAGAAAACTTTGCATACTCAGTATTATAAGATAATGCATGATAATACGCATAGCGCGCTGCTGCTTGTCTATCATACAATCCACTTCTTAATTGAGATAGTGGTTCTTTTTTAGGACAGAGAATACTTCCTGTCCGAGGACAGTCTCTTTCTCCAATGTAGTATTCCCAATAATCCTTTCTTGAAAGAACGTCTTTCCACATTTTAGCAGAAAAGTCATCTTGTGGATTCAGAGTAGCAAACCATGCACCTCGCAGAATTTCTCCGTCTATCCCACGACTTACGACTTGTTCCTCATAAGCAACCTTCCAATGATAAGGTGATTTCTCGTCTCTCTTGAGTTGGAGCACATAATACCTCCATCTCGTATCATTTCCACCATTTTCATCAAATGTGGGATCATCTGCAACTTCGGCTGGAGCAGGGAAATACACTCTAATGGGTATAAAGACCCATCCATTTCTCTCGCCAATGTGATTTGTCATGATATGAATATCTGGAGAAGATTGCAACACCTCTTTAGAATACCTCTTATCATCATGAAAATCCATAATCAAAAAAGCATACATGTTATTTTTTGCATACTCATTGATAAAAAGCTTATCATCAAGCCACGCTAAGCTCCTCTTCTGAAAATCCATCATAATTTTAGAAAGATAATCTCCAAAGATAAGATTTCCTATCTCATGCAACTGTTTCAGATCTTGGAGTTCTAGCTTGTTCTTGGTAAGGTATTGATTTGCCTCTTCTACCTTTCCTTCAAGGTATGAGTAATCGTGCCTCGCCTTCTCCCAAGCTAAAAGTTCTCCTGTTCCTCTAGATTGCTCTGAGGTTACAGACGGAACACGAAAAGCGTTTAAAGCAAATGTCAAGAAAATGATTGACGCGAATGGGCAACTGAAAAAAGATCCCAATTCTGAGGAGATCAACAAGTTGGACCAAGAACGTGATCAGCTTTTAACTTATTTTTTTACTAAGATTGCTGCAGAAATGCGTTCCCCTGATCAAGCGTTGGAAGCGGCAGCAACTGCATTGGGGGATTTTTTGGTAGTGTATCGTGGGATTCAAGGGAAAGCGAACCGTCAGGAAACGCAGCTGATCAAGAGTTTACTTTTGGATGCTGAGCAGGCGAAGTATACCCCACATTTACAGGCTTTAAAGCTGAATGTGGTCTTGGCAAAGCTCAAAACTGTCAATGAAAGCTATGAAAATTTACTCGACACGCGCACGAATGAAGGGCAAGCGACATTGATGATCGTGACCAAACCCCTCCGCAAGGAACTTGACGAACACTATGAAACACTCAGCACGAAACTTTTTGCTGTGAATGTAGCGAGTCCTACACCTGAGAGCGAGAAAGCGATAGCGGATTTGAATCGTTTGATCAAAGCGACGAAATTGGCTTGGAGGCAGAGGAACGGGTTGGTGCATTTGCATCCTGAGGATTTGGAAGATGAAAAAGAGAACGAAAGTGAAGGATAAGAGCTTTATTTTAGATAAAAGAAAAGGTCCTGAAGGGTATTCAGGGTCTTTTTGTGGAAAAAGGGGTGATGGTATGGCTTGCAATTATTTTTGGAAAAATTATATCTGAGTTGGCATAACAAAAAATAACGTATGGTATAAAAAAGAGAAGAACTTGGAGGTATGGCTACATTAACTCTACCTCTTTTATTCTGAATCCACATAATAATGCTCTGGAACGATATCATGACCGTGTTGAGAAAAATCTTTCATTTTCTTAAGTATGGAGGATGGAAAAAAGTGATAGGTTCCATCGTCCTTTTGCTACTCTTTGCTAATCTTTCTTTGATTAGCTTTTATACACGGTTTGCTTTTGAGGAACGGAGTCCGCAAGAAAGGAGTCAGTATTTTGGGTGTGATTACAACAAGAAGAAACGGCAACAAACGCTTTGTATTGCTTGAGATCTCCAATTGGAAGTGTTTAGAAGGTTACATACCTTAATAACATCCCCTTTTGAAACAAAGTAGGTTTAGTACCTGAAGGGTATTCAGGGTCTTTTTTTTGGAAAAAGGGGGGATGGTATGGCTTGCAATTATTTTGGGAAAAATTATATCTGAGTTGGCGTAAGTCAAGGAAAAAAGAAAGGTCCTGTCTTAAAAAGTTTGGTAGCTAAGGGAGATAAGATTGAATTTGGCTACTGTTATGCTACTACAAGAAGCTACTCTGTGATAATGAGCATGTATCTACTTCTATGAGATTGGAGTGATGCTTTTAGAGGGGCTGGTTTCTCGTCTCTCTATGTTTATTTTTGTTTTTTTGATGCCATGCATCTCAAATGATGTCAAAAGATTATTTTCTTTATCGTATGTTGTTTCTTAATCGGTAGCTTTTCTTTTTTGATTAACCCTAAAATCAGAGAACAGCTACGATTCAACATAAAAAATCTGAATTTTGGAATGCAGAGTTTGCAATCAGATTTTTCTATTTATAGTTATCTCTCTTTAGAAGATGCTGAACTTTTTTTAGAACCAGCTTCTTGATCAACTAGGATTACCATCCCTCCTAAGAAAAGTATTGCCATAGATGTGAGAGATATAGGATTCAGCACAGGATTTTCTCTTTATGATTTTTCTTCATCTACAGGATTACGAATTAATTATCGTTTCTATAAGGAGAAAGATGAAAGATTTTATCCTGATAATCAGCTTTTTTGGCCACTAGTTTTGGAATTAGAAAGGAGCTCTTGTCTCAGAGTTGACTTTTCTTATTTAGTAGCTCCGAGTAAGTGCTTAAATTTAGTTATCAATCCGGTGAGAATTTCAGAACCGCATGCTCTTGTGATCGTGAGAAATACTTCAGAACAGTCTATTTCTTTTTCTTACCTAAAAGGTTATCTTCAGGAAGAGTATCAGAAAGAGTAATTATTAAGTATTCAAAAGGTCTCTATGGAATCTCATAGAGGCCTTTTCTCTTAAATTATCGGGAGAGTATCCTAATTAGAACTTTAAGATCGTAAAATCTTTAAATAATATTCTGTCGACATCTCAACAATCTTTTCCTTCATATCAGTCTTCATGTTTATAGGGAGTGCATTTAAGGTTGGGTAACCAATCACTTAGGACCTTATGACCAACATTAGTAAAGGTCTGTAAGAAGAAATATTTCTGATTGTATCATAATGTCTCCTTTATAAAACTGTCAAATCATCGCATACTATCTCCTCATTCATTATAGAGGTCCCAGTACTTGTCAGTGCTCAAGATTCTTGCTCCTCCTATTTCAACAGCTCAGAGTTTCCATAAGGCTCAAGCAAGAGGACTCTCTTCTCCTGTCCATACTTTTCCATAGAGAAGAAAAGTAGTATTATCAGGCATATTATCGCTATTTATATCCACAAAGAGCTTACATCCCTTAGTCTCCTCTCCAAGTTTTACTTGAAATCCATAGACTTCATTTCTATAGATGAGAGAATCTCCCGTCTGTGTTACAATTGCCCCGCTATTCGCTTCAGTAATCACAACAATCGGAGTATCATCTCCTGTCTGTGCTTGCACTTCGGCAAGAGTGAGTTTTGCCTCCTTTCAACTCAAGATTTGTGCTGGTGAGAGTTTGGCTTCCTCTCCTGTTTGAGTACTTTTTCCACTCAAACTTTCCTGTTGGATCCTATCTCCATCTCCAGTCTGCGTTTTCCTCTCATTCTCAGGAATAATTTGACATCAACTCACGAGCATTACTCCAAGTATCAAGAGGAGTATTCAATACTTTCTCATATTTTCATCTTTATGACTCTAAAACAAACCTTGTGATAGCTATTTTTCCGAGAAAGTCAAGGAGTTATTGTAGATGATTCTGCTTTATCAAGAACTTTTTATACTCGTAATGCTGTAAAAAGAAAGAAGGAGTCAGATTTTTTTCTGATGGGTTAAAAAGGAGGGAAAGTAAAAGGGGACTTATTTGTTTTTTTGTGAAAAATCGCTACAATTGAGAGCGAGTTCTTTAGTTTACCAAGAAAGATGGCGTATCGTATGAAACCTTTTCTGATAAGTATTGCAAGTCTGTGCGGGATCTTTCTTTTTTTGGTGGTAAGCAATGGGCTAGGGTTTGGGATGGAAGCGTTGTTTGGAGAGCATCTGGTGGTATGGATTTTGTTTGGGATTTTTTGGTTGCTCGGTGGAGCTCTTTGGGAAACAACGGACCAGAATACGAAGTTCTTTAAAAAACTTCTTATTATCGCAGAAGTCTATCTTTTTTTATTGATTTTCGTCCAGCCGGGGATCAATCTTTCATGGTTAGAGTTTGTGGTGCTGTATGCGGCAGGGTATGGGATTGTACATGAAGTAATGACCTTTAGAGCACAAAAGTGGCAGACGGTTTTCTTTTCTAGCTGTTATGGGGTGATCGTCGCGTTGATGGTCAGCATTGCAGCGTTGATGTGGTGGAGGCAGCCCTTTGATGAGCAGCAATTTATCATGCAGCAATGATCGTTTCTTTTTACGGTCTTTGATGGAAGGCTTGTGCCCTCCTATACGACGATTCTTTTGAAGTCTCCTATGTCTGAAAAGGTGATTTCTGCAAGCACAAAAAGTCAGACCTTCTTATTAGACAAAAATACTGATTATCTTCTTCAATTTGCCTCTCAGCAGGAGGAGGAGCATAATTTTATCGTGCTTGAAGATCAAGAAGGGAATCTCATCAAAGTAGGACCACAATCTCAGCTCAGGTTTTCTACTCGTGCTTCGAATTTTTCCCTCCAAGAGCAAAAAGGAAGGGTAGCATTTTTTGGGACAGGAGAGTTTTTGCCTCCCGAGCTAATGGAATTTAGGGATCGTTATCAAGCACGTCAAAAGGCGGCCGCCCTTGCCTTGCTCCCGGCTGGACTCAAAAGCAATCCTACATTTCAAAGATGGAGTATCAGGTTTACCTCCTCTTTGGCGAAAGCATTTCCGTTTTGGTATGGAGAAAATGCGAAGTATATTCAGAGCTATCTGCCGTATCTGGGATTAGCAGCGACTCAGAAGCAGCATGGGAAAGTAGACTATTCAATTCTTAAATCCACCTGAAAACTCTGAACAGAAAAAGCAAACCATAAAGAAAAATATCGGGAATATTTCAAGAAATTATTCTAACTTTTTTCACAAATGATTGACATGTCTTTTTGTGTCGTTTTGTAAAAATGAGTCTGAGTTCACAAAAGTTTTATAAAATTCACAAAGTTTTAACACTGAACGTAAGTTGAGAGATCTACCTTTTAATCTACTGAAAGATGAATTTTAGAAAACTTTTTACATTTTAGGTTTATTATTCTTATTAAATAATTTATATTCTTTTATTATTAATTAATCCTCAAGTTTAACATTGCTCTTGAAAATTGAAAGGATTTGCTTACTTTAATCTTTGTTTTATTTTCTTTGTTTCTTGCTTATGAGGGACACTCTCAAGAGGATCGGGGTTATCACAGCTTTTGGAACTTTTTCATGATATTTGATTTATTCACTTATTATGCAGAAACCCATCGTCCTCCCAGAATATCAACATATGAATTTTGTTTTTTGTGTTGTGCTGATTGTTATTTCTCTTTATATCTCGATTTTTTACGGGATTTATCCTATTCATGTGAGGTTTAGTAGAGCTACGCTTTTTGTCTTGGGAATCTCTGCTATTGTGATGTGAAAGACCGTTTTTCTCAATGATCCTATGAATGATGCTTACTTTGGAGATTTGAGTTGTGTGGTAGGTGTGCTTCTTTTGATTATTTGACCAACGAATTTTATTATGACTTCTGGGGTTAAGAAAAAGAGAGAAGAGAAAAATTTGGAAATTATTGAGGTGTAAGTTTTTTTGCTGGGGGTAGGAAATGCTCCCTTTCTATGCGGGTGTAGCTCATTTGGCTAGAGCGCTTCCTTGCCAAGGAAGAGGCAGCGGGTTCGAGTCCCGTCACTCGCTCCATGAAAAAGGGTTGATTTTGCTTGGAAAATCTTTACATTACTTCTTGCCTTTATGCCTAGGTGATGGAACTGGTAGACATGCTAGACTCAAAATCTGGTGGCTTCACGGCCGTGCGGGTTCAAGTCCCGCTCTAGGTAAAGACTAAAAAGTCTGATGTGATATTCAGATTTTTTTTGTTTTTGGAATTTGGTTTTTTAGGGTTGAGGCGAAAGCAGGAGATTTTGGAGCTATATTTTTGGGGAGTTGGGTATTTTTGAGATATTTTTAGTTGCTTTTTTCCTAAAAATAACTACATTTCATCACTGAATGAAGAAGCTTTTATTCTGTTTGTGTTTGTGAGATGGATTTGAATAAGGTAATGTTGATTGGGAGGTCTACGAGTACTTTACAGGTCAAGACTATAGAGAGCACTCAAAGTGCTGTCGTTAATTTCACTCTTGCAACCAATAGAAAGTATAAAAATAAAGAAGGAAATGTTTTGGAAGATGCTGAATATCATAGATGTGTTGCCTATGGGAATACCGCAGAAGTGCTTGGAAAGTATCTTACTAAGTGAAAGAGAATTTATCTTGAAGGGAGATTAAGAACCAGAAAATGGCAGGATACTGAAGGACATGATAGATTTTCTACAGAAGTGATTATTGATAATTTTATTTTCCTTGATACGAAAGTTTCGAACTCAGATGAAGTAGAGATTGATCCGCTCTCTGATTTTGATAGTGAGGTTCCTTTTTAAGGCTTTTTTGTATGGTTTTTCTACTTACTCTTACTTCTTAACCTTTTCATATCGATGTCTTTTAAGCAAAAAATATTAAAATTCTGACTTGAAACTTTTGATTTGATTGTTTTCTTGGTATTCGTTTTCTGAATTATTCTTTTTATTAGGTTTTTTATTGGGACTCCATACACGGTGGTGGGATCAAGTATGCTTCCAACCTTTGAATCTAATGATTGGATTATTGTGGAAAAGCTGACTCAGAGGTTTTGAACTTTAGAGAGGGGGCAGGTGGTTGTTTTTGTCCCTCCTGGCAAGAATATTCCTTATATTAAGAGGATTATTGGCTTGCCTTGAGAGACGGTAAAGTTTGTAGATGATTTGACCTATATTTGTAATAATGAGGCTCCTGTTTCTGATATTCAGGCTTCGAATGGGCAGTATTGTTTCCGTTTAGATGAACCGTATCTTTATCCTGATACAAAAACGATTCCTCAGTGAGAAAAGACAGAATTTGAAGTGAGTAATGGGTATTTTGTCATGTGAGATCATAGAGGAAGCACTTCTGATTCTCTTTCTTGTTTTTCAAAGTCTTGTTATCAAGGAGCGAATTATCTTGTCCCAGATTCTCATCTTATAGGTAGAGTTTTTGTGAGATTATTCCCGACTTTTTCTCTCTTTTAGTTCTTTAGCTTGGAACTATGAAGATTTTTTCTAACTTTGATACTGAGTGGAAGCAAGAGGCATACCAAGAAGCCGTAGATAAATTTTGAAAAGAGAATGTTTTTATTCTCAATAAAAGTTTTCTCTTCTTTTTTTCAAAGGTGATTGTTCCATTTTTTTGATGGACGATTATGTTTATCTTGGTTCAGTTTCCTATTTATCTTGGTCTGGAGGATTTCTGAAATATAAAGTATATTGTTACTTGAGTGCTGTTTATCATTTATCTTTTTGTTATTGCTCCTTTGTTTAAGTATTATTTGGACTATGTTATGGATTTTTCTCTCGTTACTCCCGAGTATCTTACGAGATACAATCAGACTTGACCTTTGAAGAGAGATATCAAATCTAGTTATGTAAAGAATATCAAAACTATTACTATTCAAAAAAATACTTTTTGGTACAATATTTTTGATAATTGAAACTTGATTTTTCTCTCAGAGTGAGATAGAGACAATCAGGGAGAAATTGTTTTGCACTATATCAAGGATCCTGAGGCTAAAAAGAAAATTATAACAAAAATTATGAAGCTTTACTAATTTCCTGACGATAAAACTATGCAATTGGACAATTCACCATTGATTCCTTATGATATTTATGAATCTTCTCAAGAAATTGTTATTATTATGCCACTTTGAGGAGTAAAAAAGGAAACTATACGTCTTACTATTGAAGATTATAAGCTTATTCTTGAGGGAGAAAGGATTTTAACACCTTTAAAAGAGAATCTTTTGCCTGTGAAAGAAGAATGTTATCGAGGAAAAATTAGACAAATCATCGATCTTCCTGCTCAGATTTATTTTGATAGAATTCATAGTAAACTTTCTCCGGAAAATATTTTGTGGATTATTATTCCTAAAGCTCTTGTTCCTGAAAAGATAACGCTCCAGATTGAAGAATAGATTATTTTAGATTGTGTCTGGAAGTGCTGCTATTCGTTGTTGTTTCTTCTCTTCATAGCGTGATCTTATTTCTGAGGAGAAGATTTTTTTTAAGATTTTTTCGGAGGTATCGATCAGGCTTTGATCTGTTTCTTTTTCAAAGATTTTTGGAAAAGCTTTCCATTCATAGCTATCCTCGTCTATGTTGGTTGAGAAAATATTATTTTTTAGATCTGACTTCATCTTTTTTGCGAGGGAAAAGTATTCACTTACTTTTGTTTGTTGGTATCGTGGAGAATATTCTGTTTTGAGCATATTTTCTAATCAGAAAAATGCTGATTCTCGTGCTTGGGATTTTATCTTTCGTTGTTTTTCTTGTTGTTTCCTTGTGTTTGGAATATTGCGGCAGGTAAAATTCTGATTTTTGTACTGTATGCAATATTTATTCCCTTCTTTGATTAGTTTCATAGCTTTTATGATTGATCGTTCCTCTGTGGTGAAATCTTGTAGTATTTCATTGGTTGAAGTATAGGTTACTCCTTCTTTTGCTTTGGTATAACAAAAAGTATCAAAGATTTGATTCCCTTTTCCTATTGAAATACAGCTATTGGTATTCGGGAAATTGAAATTTCATTCGAAAATTTTTGGTTTTCCTTCTTCTAGTTCTCATGAGAGATATTTTTTATTTTTTTGGTTTATTAGGAGATAGAATCCGCTTCAGAGCAATAATTTTTGGAGGTTTTTTGTTTCATCGGTAAAAGAAATCTCGATCTTCTCTTTGCCTAGATCTTTTCCTTTTGGATTAGGTGTTATGCTGTGAATTTTAAGTATAATCCCTGATAATCATTCTTCTTCCTTTTCTCTCTGTTTACTTTCTTTGTCAGGATTTTTTTCTGTTTTCTTTTCAATATCGTAGCATGCAATGTCAAAAAGATGCTCATTTTGAACTAGAGCGATACAGCTTGATTTTGTATTTGGGAGTCAAAAGTCGCCTTTTAGGATAAGAGGATTAGTTATTTCAATATTTCATAAAAAGCTTAGGTCTTTGAATTTTCCACTTCCTTCAATATCTTCAAAGTTCAGATTCATTCCTGATACATTTTTTTCTAAGATGAAAAGTCAAAACTGATTATTAAAATCTAAAGATTTTATCATTTTTGATTTATCAAAGATAGATAGTGTGATACTTTCATTATTTTTATCACTTCCTTTGGGGTTATAGTCAATGTTTTGGATTTTTATGATTAGATTTTCAATATTGTTTTTCTTTTCTTCATCTTTTAGCGAAGGATCTGGACAGTTTTTTGGATCTCGTATTCCTAGTTGTTCGTTTTTTGCTTCATATTCTGCTTTTTTGAAAGCTTCTTGTTTTTCATAACTTTGTTTGTAGGTGTATTCTTTTGCGTATCCATTGCGGATAAGTTCTTCATTAATGAGCTTCCCGTCTAGTGATACGTATGCCAAAAGTCTTCCATATCTGTCTGTATTTTCCTGTCCCTTGTCAAAAGAAAGCTCTATGGTTTTTCCTTTTAGTCTTTGTGTAAGGTAGTCTTTTGCTTCTTTTCCATAGCATTCTGTTTTTTTGTATCTTGCAGTATTACTTTCTGGTGCATCAACTCAGATAAGGCGAACAGATGCTAACTTTCCATTTTCATCTTTGTATCTTATCGTGTCGCCGTCAATAATTGAGAATACTTTGATTCCTTCTGGCTTTTGGATTTCTTTTTTTTGTTTAGAGGAGATCTTATAGTAATAAGTATCCAGTATAGTTTCTTTATATTTTAAATGGACAGTGATGGTGTCTCCATTTTTGCTAGAATTAGGAAATCAATAACTTCCTCTAAATGTTTCAGAAATTCCTTGCTTAAGGATACCCTTTAGTTTTTTATTTTTTCCGTTGATATCCAAGGTTAATAGACTGAGGTCTAATTCCTCACCTTTGGTCAAGATCAGTGTGATGCTTTCGTTAGTGTCTGCTCCAGGAGGATCATATTCTATATCTTCTATTTTGACTTGGTAGGTATTAATATCTATTTTTGAGGTTTCTTGATTTTTATTTTTTTTGTTTTCTTCTTGGCTTTTAGGAGGCTTTTCTTGTTTATTACTTTCTGAAGTACAGAGTTCTTCTTTTGATGGGCAGTGACAACTTCCGCCTCAATTGATGGTAATATATTCTATTTTTGGTTTGCTGTCTATTTTGAAAAAATCTAGGAATTTTTTTTCAAATCCAGGAGAAAAGTCTCCAGTTGTATTAAATATTGGAAAGCATCCTGCTTTTTCTCCTTTTGTATAGCTGGAACTTTCTGGAGCAATTGCTGTCAAAATAATGGTGTCTAAAACTTGTCGTGTTTGTCCATCAAATCATTGAATTGTTAGGTATCAAGTCTGATATAGTAGATTAAAGTCATGATTAGATTGACTGTCGATTCCTTTGTCGTATCGTGTTTCATCTTTACTGATGATGAAGGTGCTGTTTTTTTCTCGAAAATCTGTTTCTTCTAAGACTATTTCTTTGGCTAAAATCGTTCCTGTTAACATTATTTCTTTGTATTTTGCAGGAGTATCGGTCCACTTTAATTCTATGAAACCTGGATAAGCACTATTTCCTCGGAAAATTTCTTGTACTTCTAGTCTATTGCGATCGATAAAAGTATTGCAGGATATTGGTATGTCAGCTTCTTCTTCACTTGAAGGTTGTTTTTCCTTGGGTAGAGAGATGTCTTTTGCATTTTCTGCTTCTTTGAAGAATGTTCATGGATTTGCAACCCGATTTTTTCACTTTATGTTTTTGATTCTGTCGATGGTTGTCCTCGTAGTTAGTCGTTTCCCATTTATGAGCACTTTTTCGAAAGAGTTATCTTTCCCTTCCAAAAACTGTGTCCAATCTGGGTGAACGATGAGACTGTCAGTTTTATTGTTTCAATAGGTTAAAGTCAGATTTAGTCAACTTTTCCAATTGAAGGTATATTTATCTTTGATGATTTTTTTTGGAAAATTTGTTGTGAAATATTTGCTATTTTGTGTTAGTACGATAGAAGTTTCTCAGGGAATTTGTAGGTTGTAGAGCAATGGTTGTTTTTTGTTGGCTCATTTTGTTAGGCTAAGGTTTCACGTAAGCTCAATCATTCATGAAAATGTTTTATGACTAGTATTGCTTATTTCTATTCGTGCATTTGTTTTGTCAAAAAAAGCTTCTGTAATGATGAGTGTTGGTTCATCATCTTCGTTTGAAGATTCTAAATTTCAAGATGTAAGGAGAATCGGTTGATGATTTTGGATTTCTATTACATCTTTTTGAGTGTCTATTTCAGAGGTGTCTGGGCTGATGATTTCATTTTCTGGTGTGAAGTTTCAAACTTTATCTTCAATATCTGAGTCTTCCTTGTCGCTTTCTTCTGCTTCTTCTCTGCTTTTTTCATGAGATGATTTTTCCTCTTCAGAGATGTTTTCACTAGAGCTATTCCCTATGTTTTCTCCAGTTATTGAATTGTTTGTTTCTGCAATGTTTCAAGAAAAGGATTCTTCTGATTTTTTTTGTGATGACTGGATTTCTGGCTTATTTTCTTCTGCTCAGGGTTGTCAAACTTCACTTGAAATGGTTGGTTCTGGATGAGATTCTATTTCTTCTGCAAAAATTGCAAGTGGCTGAAAAAAAAGCGAAGTGATCAGCAGAAATGCAAGGATTTTTTTCATTGTTCAATCTTAGAAAATAAAGGTTGACATGATATTTATAGGCATACTACTGAAAAGTACTACTCTGTCAAGAAAAAAAACTTGATTTTTTGCTTTTTTAGCTATTTTCGCTACAATTAGAGATGTATTTTATATACTTTATGTTCTTCCTATGAATTATAGATTTATTGATTTCCCTACTGATTGGTCTCAACCTAAAAATTCTAAAGATGGTGTGAAGGTGCCCGAGAAGATTCTATCTTCACAACAAAAAACTAAAGAGAAGATTCAGACTTTCCCTGATAAAAAACTAGAACCAGTGGAGAAAAAGGACTCTTCATTAGATTTTGTTAAAGAATGAATAGGAAATGTAAAGACCTCCATAGAAAATTTGAACTATGGAATGAATGAGCTTGTGACTTTGGATACTCTTGATGGAACTCCGCTCAAAAATACCATGCTTTCTATATTAAAGAATCCTCAATTTGATGATTATCCTGATTTGAAAGGAAAAACTCCAGAACAAAGGTTAGAGTTTGTTTTTAGGAAGATAAATATTGCTTTAACAAAGTTTTATGCTAGAAAACTAAATATTGGGCTGACTGAACCAGTTCCAGATTATCTCAAGAAGGTAGTTATTCCTGCTACGGAATTGTTTTTGATGGAGACTTTGGCTCAAATGGGAAATGAGACGAATATCAATTTTTTGGGACAGCTATCTAGTATGGATTTTAGTAGTTTAGGGAATCTTGTAAACCAGGTAAAAGATTTTTCTGAGAAGTTTTCGTTTTCTTTTGGTCAAGGAAAGACACTTTTGAATCTTACAGACTTTCTTGCTTTACCAAAAAATCAAGCTCAATTAAGTAAGTTGGATGATCCTTATGAATTTTATCAAAAAGTGCTCAAAAATCCTCTCTGGAAGCAAGACATTACTACAAAGGATAGTCCAAAACCGAATCAGATTTCACTTGATTCAATTACTTGGGAACAGTTTGATTTGCGTGCTCTTAAAAATAACCTTTCTAATGAAGAGAAACAGCAGGCTTTCCAAATGGGAAAGGAAAAAATGAAACAACAGCTTTGATCTATCAAAATGGTGGAAACTCCTGAGACTATGAAAAAAATGCTCTGAATCTTGGAAAAGGCGGACGGTGTTTTTCAGAATATTGATGCTCTAGGAAATAAACTACTTGATAGTATGGATGTTTTGGGAAATACTTCAAAAGTTTTGAAATCAACGCTAGGATTTGATCTTTGGAAGCAAATCAGGAAAACTCCAGCACTTGGAGGAGTTCTTAATGTTGTTTTAGGTTTGCTTGGTTTCTCTGGGGGAGTTCAAGGATTGGAAAGAGCTTGGAAAAAAAGGATTCTTGAGAGGGAGCTTAAACAGCCTCAGAAAGCATATATTGCTGAGTCTTATAAAAATTATATGCAGAAGAAAGCTCTTCAAGCTACTACCGCAAAAACACTTCTTGATCAACATAATCTCAAAGTGGAGGATGCTGCTCAGCAGAAGTTTGCTCTGGATATGCCTCTGATAAAAAGTCAGATTCTTCAAAAAATAGATGAAAAACCTGAACTTTTAAATCTTTCTACTTTGAAAATGACTAAAAGTCCTGTTTTTAAGGGAGAAGATTTTGTGCAAGAAGTAAAGGTTGGAGAAAAAACGAAGCTTACTCTCAAAAGAAAACTCTCTCCACAGGAAAGAGAAGCTTTTGTGGATACTTATCTCCATGAGGGATTGGAGCGTTTTGCTTCAAATCCGAAAGCTTTATCTTCACTACCTAATGCTGATACTTTAGCGTTTATTCTCCTCTCAGGGGTTGCTCTTAATAAAGATGATGTGATAGATGGTGTGGAGGCTCAGGTTTTTCTACCTGATCAATATACTGATGCAGCACTAGCAACTCAAAATGGGCAGGATAGATATATTTATCCTAATGGATCTACTCCTATTGGAAATAATAAGCCTGTAGTGAATCCTAATAACCCTGTAGTGAATCCTATTTCTCCAAATCCTTCTCCAGAAAATATCAATAATTTTGTGGAGAATATTGGTCAAAAACCAGAATCTGGCAATGATATAAACAATAATCAGTTAGATGAAGCTTTGTCAAGACATGGATATAATGGAAGGCTTCTTTTGTATGATAAGGTTCCTTGAACAGAAGAACAGAAGAAAGCTTTTAAGCAAAAGATGGAGAAAATTGCAGCAGAGCTTGATATTAATCCTAATCGATTGATGGCGCTGATGGCGTCAGAAACAGGGGGAACATTTAATCCAGCTATAGTAAATAAATCAACATGAGCGACGGGGTTGATCCAATTTATTCCGAGTACTGCTAGAAGGGTCGGAACAACGGTCTATGCTCTTAGATCTATGTCTGCTCTTCAACAGCTTGATTATGTGAAAAAGTATTATCAACTTTCTCCAGGGCAAAAGTTTAGGTCTCTCAAAGATCTTTATCTCTATACTTTTTTCCCGATAGCTATGAATCATTCAAGTAATCCTAATTATGTTTTTAAGTCTAATAAAACTTCTGCCGCAGAACTTGCAGCGTTGCATAGAAAGTTAGCTAGAGGAAAAAATTATATCACTATGTGAGATTTTAACCACTATATCTCTGGAATCGTAAACGAGGATGTTCCTGTAGAATTTAGGAATCAGTTTGCTTAGTTTGGCATAGAGATATAAGAAAGTTGCCATTGATAATGAGATAAAAAATCTGAATGAATCTTGTGATTCGTCGGATTTTTTTTTAAATAAACTTTATTTTTGGTGGAAAAAACTTTTGTCGTTTCATTTAAATCATCATTTTACTCCAAACTACACGGTGAGTTTTTGCTGATTGCTTCTATTTTTTCGTTTGTGTTTGTAATTGTTGTGATGGTTTTGATGGAAAACTGCTCTATTCAGCTAAGAACAAGGAAAAGTATCAGCTATTTCTTTTTTTTATAAAAAAATCTCTTGATGAGCAAGATCAAGAGTTTTTTGTGGTCAGATTTATTATTTTTTTTAAAGATTTGTCAGCAGACTTACTATCGTATAAGAAAGCATTGCAATCGTAATTCCTATTCAAGCTCCCATTAATGCCCAGACGGCTTTTTTCATGGCTTTTTTGTCTCCATTGGCGGTAATGAGTTGATACCCTCCGTAAACAACTACTGCGGTGCATACCACGGCAAAAGACCATCGGAGATATTTATTGATGATATTGATTCACTGAAATATTCCTTCCTCTTGCGTATCGACGACGTGTTTTTTTGGAAGATCATCTCCTGCGTGTCCTTGTGGAACGGTAACTTTGATCCCGAAGACAGGGAGCGTGGCAAACAATGCGAGGATGACGGTGGAGAATATTTTTTTTGCCATCGGGTTTGGTATGATTAGGAAATAAAAATTGAGCTAGAGAGGTAAGAAATCTCATTAAAACTACTTGATCCAATAGAACTTACCAATCTGATGATGATTACACTAAACAGTGCAAGTAATATTCCGACTCAGATATAGAGGATGTTGTTTAGGATCTCTTTTGGATTTTCTCCTTTAGATGCTTTGATAACATAATGAACACCGTTGTAAATGATCATCGTTACCGCTAGGACCATTGTCATTCTGAGCAAGAACTTTGAAATACTAATAATAAGTGATGGTCTACGATTGATTCCTTTATTTTTTCATCAGATTTTTATTTCTGTTCCTTCTTTTAGGATGTATTTTCCTACGCTCATTTTGTCGGTTCCAATACTATCTCATCCTACGATAGCATCAGTTTGGATCGCTGGTGTAAATGCTTGTTCAAGAAAGTCTCCGTTGGTATTCCCTGCTTGTCCTTTTGCGTATCCGATTCATAGAGAAAAGATTGCTATACTTCCTAAGCTACTAAGCATAAAACTAAAAATTCTGATTTTCTTGGCTATTGATATTTTCATATTTACATTTGGGTCAGTAAATTGTCTGCTTCAATCATTTCTTGTTCTCTTGCTTCGTTTTCTTGGGCATGGATTTTTGCCTGTGCTTGGCTATAGAGTGCAGGATTGAAACTTTGCTGGTATTTTTCGGAAATTTCAGCCTGTTTTTGGCTGTATTTTTGGTTGATTTCCTCAAGTTTTTGTTGTTCTCTTGTGAGAATATCTCTGAGTTTTTCTATTTGTTCAGGAGACATGATTGGTAAAAGATTAAACCAATTCTGTTTCTCTTCGTATTCGGCGAGAGATTTTGATTTTAGGATAAGCTGAATAAGGTTTGAGTTATTTACCAAGAAGGCTTCAGGAATTTTGAAGTCTGCTGCGATTTCCCGTAGCTCTTGTGGTAGATACTGCTGTAATACTGGATTCATTGTTTGGTATTTTTATCAAAATAAATAGTTTTTAATCTTTTGGAAGAATCAGATTTTCTTTGGTGGCTGGATATCAAGTTTTCATCATTGTTTTTCTGAAGGAATCTCTATCTTGTTCAATAATGCTTCAGCTTCTTTACTTTCTTTATTGTGATATTGTTCAGCTTGCTTTTGGATGAGTGGTGTTTTTTGCATATTTTCTTTCATTTTTCTGATCTCATCCCTTGAAAGTCTTTTCATTCCACTTTTTCAGCTATAAGTTTCCTGCATTATTTCTGGGCTATACCTTATAAAATAGTAGATAGATTCTGATTTAGTCTGTTTCGGTTGCTCTTTCTTCTACTCTAAAGAGATGTTTTACGTCTTTAGGGTTGATGAGTTGCCTATCTACGAGTTTCTTTGCGTATTGTTTCATTGAAATCATTCCTAGTGGATTTGAAGATTCGATCGTCGAATCAACTTGTCCAAGATCCATTTTTTTGAGATTATTTTTAATAGCGACCGTGTTTAATAAGAGCTCAAAAATTCAGATTCTCGTATTGGTATCTGTTCTTTTTACGAGCATTTGAGATTGGATTCCGATGAGACTATCTGAAAGTCTGTCGGCGATACTTTGTTCCATATTTGTAGGGAAAAAGGACATAAATCTACTCAAACTATGACTTGCTGAGCTTGTGTGCAAGGTGCTAAAAACGAGATGTCCACTTTCTGCTAGGCTAAGGACGGTTTCTGCAGTTTCAGTATCACGAATTTCTCCTACAAAAATGATATCAGGATCTTCTCTCATTACAGCTTTTAGTGCGTTTTTGAATGACCAGGTATCATGTCCTACCTGTCTCTGTGAAATACTACATTTATCTCCTTCAAAGATATATTCAATAGGGTCTTCGATAGTGATGATGTTTTCGTTTCTTGTTTTGTTGATATATTCAATCATACTTACTAGTGAGGTTGATTTTCCGCTTCCTGTAGATCCTGTCACTAGGAAAAGTCCTTTTTTTGCTGCAAGGACGTTCCTTTTTATACTTTCGGCGAGATTAGAGAACATCATCTCTTCAAGCGTTCTGATGCGAGAATTGATTTTTCTCATTACGATTCAGATTTTTCCTTTTTCAAAAAAGGCATTTACTCTATAAGAGGTTCCATCTTTCCCTTCATATGCGAAATCGCTTTCTTTGTCGCAGATAAACTTATCAAAATTTTGGGCATTATTTTGAAAGAGTTGTTTGAGGATGATTTCCATATTTTCGCTATTGATGATCGGAATTTTTTCATCTTTGATAATATCCCCGTTTAGTCTATATGAACTTTTTCCGGAGCAGGTTAGATGAAGGTCGGAAATATTCGGGTTTTCTGCAATCCCGGCTAAAATGGAATCAATATCGACTCTTACTGTGTTCATGAGCGTTGCCCTTAAAAGTAAAATACTTTATTCCAATTATATAGAGAAAGTCTTTATTTGTCAAAAAATTTAAAAGAAAATGAAAAGGGCTTTCTTTATATTTCAAAATTTGTATATTCCTCTTGGTAGGGGAGCAACCTATTTTATCTTGATGAAAAAATGAAAAAAATCACTTTTTCCTTCATCTTTCTCGGGCTTGTTTTCTTTTTTTCTGCCTGTAATTGGAAAAAACTTTCTCCTGAAGAGGAAAATGAAAGGATTTTGATCTGAATGAATCAAATGATTTTTTTGATAAATGAGGCTTTTGCTGGAGAAAAATCAGTCTTTTCTGGTGACGGTCAGCTGCTTGCTTCTACGAAATCTCGCGTAGTAAGTGTAAATTTAACTGGTTTTGTAGCGTATTCTGGTCAAGAATTTTGAGGGGAAATAGATCTTTCTCTTCAAACGAACTGATCGAGTTTGACGAACCAGCTTTTTCTTTCTTTTCTTTCTCAATTTAGGGGAGCTGATGCTGATTTATATTTTCATCCGGAAAGGTTTCGTTTTTCTCAGGGAGAGGGGAGTGTAAATTCACAATTTGTTCAATTGATTGCGAAAGATCTCCTTCATTATTGGATAAAAATTCCATGGAATAAAGATGTTTTTGTATTCCCTTCTAAGGAATTACTTTTATTTCCACAGATTTTTTCTTGATCCCTTTTTCAGCGTGAAAAATTGGAGGACTATCTTTTACAGTATGGAGAGAAGGTGCAATTTCTTAGCTGAAGTATAGAAAGTGAGTGAGGTGTCCGATATTTTAGGCAGACTAAATGGGATTATCTCTGAGAAGAAATTGGGTTTTCAGGAAGTTTTGATTGAAAAGTCTTTAAGGGAACTTTCTCGGGGATAAAGTGAGAATCCTTGGAAATAGAACTGAAAAAAGGTAAAAATCAGATTTCTTACTCTGGAATGTGGTGAATAAATTCTTTTGAATGAAAACTTTCCTTTTCGCAAAAACAGTTTCGCTTGGATGGTAAACGATGGAAAAATAAGGATTATGGTGAGAATATGTCCTTTTTTGTTAGATTTTCTCGCTTTCAGCAAACTTGAGCTTTACAAATGATCCCAGATGATTATATTTTGCTGGAAAAATATTTAGTTGATCTAGATATTGGTTTTTAATTCTTCATGGTATGAAAAATGCAGTTAAAAAAAGTTGGAGTTTTAAGCTTTGTCGCTGTCGTTGCTATAACTCTTGCATGATGTGGGAAAGCTCCAAATCTCTCTTTTGAGGAGACTTTACAAGTGTATAATAAACAGAATGCTATCGTAAAGGATGTATTACAGTTTATGGGTGATCAGGAGAAGCTAATTGAATCAAATCTTAAAGCACAGGTAGATGTGCAGACTGATGGAGGTAAAGGAAAAGTTATGCTTGATGTGAAGAGTGTATCAGATAATAAGACGAAAGATTCTGAGTCTGACATAGGTCTTAATCTTACTATGGAGCAGAAAGATGCTCAAACAGGAGACCTTCAGAAATTGGATGCGAAAGTGAATTTGAATACGCTTCTCAAGGATTATCAGCTCTATTTTAAGCTTAATGAGTTTGCTTTGGAGATGAATCCAAAAGAGGCTGCAGGAATGCCGTTAGCGATGGTTGAAATGTTTAAGAATAAGTGGCTTACTTTGGATGTTCCAGAAATTAAGGAAATGCTTAGGACTTCAGCAGAGACTAATGCTAATATTTGGCAGAATGAAAAACTTTATGCAGTGAATCCAAGTTATTATACGGGAGTGGTATCTACTACTTATGAATGAAATCCTGCTTGGAAAGTAGATTTTAATCTAGAGGAAATAAAGAAAGTTGTGCTTGATTTCTATGCTTTGAATGAGACTGGAGAAGTGGCTTCTACTGGAAATGAAGTATTGCTTGCTCAACAACAGCAGATGAAAGACAGTTTGGATCAGATTTTTTCTAGTATAAAATTTGAGAATACTGAAGCTTATTTTGTGATTCGTTCTGCAGATAAGGTGGATTTTGTAGTAGTAAATAGTGATTTCTCAATGGGTGATCTTAAAATGAAGCTTAGTCAGCACGTAAAAGGTAAGGTAACGACAGCTAAGGCAATTATTCCATCTGCTGATGGATCTGGACAAGTGGAAGTAACCCTTGTTGCTGAGAGAGCTGGTATCTGAAGTGTGAAGTTGGATCTTGTAGCTGAAAAAACTGGAAAAGATATTCAAAAAGAGCAACTCTTTAAGCTTTCATGAAAGATTTCTGCTACGTTGAGTCAAAATCGTTTCTCTCTTCAACCTCAGTTTAAATTGACTATAGATAAAGTAGGAGTAGATGTAGACGGAGATTTCGTTGCAAAGAAAATTGCTAATCATACTTTTACTACGCCTACTGATGCTCAGAATCTTCAAGAAATTTGGAGTGCATTAATGGGAGGTGGAGCTATGTGAGGATTTTCAGGAGAGTTTGATGATTTCTCTGAGGAAGATGTAACATCTGGAGCTGTATCTCTTTCTGGAACTACTTCTCTTTCTGGAACTGCTTGATAATTCTGTAGAGATTGATCAAAAAAAGAAGTCTGAATCTTCATAGGGTTCAGCTTTTTTTTTACTTCTTGACTTTTCTTTTAAAATTGATAATACTCTTTTCATAAAAAATACCTAAAAAAATAAACATTTATGGATACTTTTGCTTTAAAGGTTATTTCTGGTAGTTTCCTTTTAGGAAAGTTGCCAAGCCTTGGTCAGAGAATTGCTTCTTCTGGATGTGTTCTTTCTAGTGGAGTTTTTAATTTTCCCGAGGTTAAGTATGAAGAAAAATCGAAGTTTTCCGATCTCCTGGTGGTCGTTTCCAATCTCTTTTGTCTTGGAGAAGTTTCGATTAAATCAGGTTTGCTGCGAAAGGTTTCTATGGCTCTTTTGGGAGAGCGAGTGATGATTATCCTTCCTGAGCGATGGTTTCAAGATGCGAAAACTCGATATATCGTTGCTGATGATCGTGGAAGTCTCTGGCTTTTGCATTCATTAACGATGGAAATGAGTAATGCGATCCAGCATCCTGTCTCATACTTTGTCGTTCCACAGGTATGAGATTATTGTTTTGAAGGCATTCCTAGTTTGATTCTGGGAGTGTCTTTTTTTTGTGTTTGCTCTTGATTTTCTTTGTGATATCTTCATAGTGATGTTTTGTTTTATCTCTTTTGAGGGAATGTCTTTTTTGATCTGAGGATGTTCGTTGTTTGTTTCTCCGCTTTTCTTTGGTTATTTTTTGTTCTTTCCTTGAGGAAATGTCCTTTTCGCTTCTAATAACGAAATCTTTACTTATCAAAATTCAGGCTTTCATTCTTCTGTATCTGCCTTGCCAAAAAAAGATGCTATTCCTCCCGATATTGAATACTCTGCATCTTCTTGAGAGGTATTTGAGGAAATTGTTTTGCTGGATGATTTCTCGGATTTGAACTAGCTCTTAGTGCGAGGCAAATAGTTGGTTGAAATGATTTTCTTTTTGGTAGATCGCTTCGCTCGTTGGGGCAGATCAGAATTCTTTTTCTTTTTCGAGATTTTTGTATCGATAGGCGAAGCTTTCTGCATAATCTTCTTCTTTGCTCTTTTGTGCGTATTCGCTGAAAAATCCTTTGGCATTGCAGGTATTTTGCTCGTTATTTCGGCAAATGGTATCGAAAGCTTGGGGATCTTGATCCCTGAAAAAATAGATGTAATGTCCTAATTCATGTGCAAGGATTTGTTTGAAATATGTTCTGTAGTTTGCTTGATATTCTGGGGTGTTGCAGATTGCTATGTTGAGCTTTAGGGTTTTGAATTTTTTTTCCTTGGTCGTTTTGTTTTGAAGGATATGAAAAGAGCCATGTGTTTTTTTGCATCAAGGGAGATAGTTGATTTCAATATGATTATTTAGCGTTTCTTGGTCGTGGGGATTTAAAATCCCTAAACTTAGTAAATTAGTTAGTTCCTCGTGTGCGAATTGTTTCGTTTGTTCTGCAAAGGTGAGATCCTCTCATGAGAGGTTTTTTGTATTGTTTTGGACTTCTATTGTTGGTTGTTGGTTTTGAGAAGTGGAATTTTCTCTTTCCGATTGTCTAGGGTTGGCAGCTGGGTGTTCTTGTTCATTTTGGTAGTGAGAAAGATTCTGATTTCTCATCATTTCTAGGAAGGTATAACTGATGTATTTTTTTTTGCAAAATTCGGTAGGGTTTTCTGTTTGGATTTGCAATGTTGAGGTTTTGATTTTTTCAAATTCATACTTGATTCTATTAGGAGAAATCTGGCTTATTAGCTCTTGTCGAGTAGGGAGGGTTTGTTCAAGAGTACTTTTGGCTTCATCTATGCTCTCGGAGGGGCACTTTTTCTCTAAGATTTCTTTGATAAGAGGGAAATAGTTTCTGCTTGAGATTGTTGAGGATTTGATATTAAGTGTTTGTTCTACGTAGTCTTGGATTTCGAAGATAGAATCTAATTTTTGATCTGAATTTTCTGCTTTTCCTATTCCGAAATGGAGAAGTAATGTTCCTAAGAGGAGAATGGATAGGTATTTCTTTTTCATTTTTTATTGCTATAATTAAATTTATTATTATTTTAATCATAAATTTTTTAAATGTCAATTTTTTTTACCTCATTTTTTGTAAAATAATTGAAAGATAAGTGGTAATGTTTTGATTTTGTGCTTTAGAACTGAGAAAACTTCTCTTGAATTAAGGGTGTCACATCCTTATATTAAGAGTGTTTTCAGTGGAAAAAATTTTCTTTCTAGTCAGTTTTTTCTGCTGATGTTTTGTTTTTATTTTTTATGCCTTATCATGATAGACAAGAAAATGGTCAAAGGGTTGGCGATTATGTCGCTCGTTATGTTGCAGGCTAATATCTTTGTGCCAACAGGGATTTCACTCGCGGAGGAGGGTGAGTCTGTTGCTTCAACTGTGCAAGGAGAGAGCTTGGCAATGGAGAGCTCTTCTGTGCAAGAGGATTTAGCTTCTCCTGCTGCTTCTGCAGAGGAGAGTGTAACGGGGACGGCAGCACAGGTTTTTGAAGAAGTAGTTCAAGCTACTGGAGAAGTTGTAGATGCTTCAGGAGTGGTGATGCCATCTCTTGATGTGTTGATGTCTGCAACAGGTGCTCATATGTCTGGTGAATTGTCTGCTGGAATAATTTCTAGCTTAGGAATGAATGTAGGTGGATCTACGCTTGTGAAATATTTTACTATTGGCTCTGATGATGAGATTCCTCTTTTGATGAAAGATGATGGAACGGTTGATTATACCGGTACTAAATTGCAATATTCTGATACAACGGATTATTATTTGAATACGAAGTCTCAAGTGGTTGATTTTTGATGAGAAAAGGTGATTTTTAATGAATCATGATATCCTCTTTTTGAAAAGAAAGATTCTATTTATAGAAAAGCACTGAAGGTAATTAAGTCTGGATCTCCATCTCTTGCGTATGATCTTAGTGCAAGTTTGAAAGGAGATTGGACGAATCTTTCAGGCTCTTTTGCTAGATATGCTGAGGTAAAAAATGGGAGTAAACTTATTTGATACTTTCTTATAGCAGATGATTATGTTTATGTTCCTATTGCTGGAGAGGCTAAAATTGGAAATCAGGGATTCTTGACTTTACAAGATGCGATAGCCTCTGCTAGTGATGGGGATACGATTCTTCTTACAAAGGATATTAATCTTAATACAGCAATATCTCTATCAAAAAATCTAACCATAGATTTAAATGGGAAAACTATTACGAATAATGTTCCACAATGGATGATGACAGTTTCATCCCCTGTAAAACTGACTCTTAAGGGAGGAAAGGTTATCACTCCAACTGCAAATACTGATTTTTGGTGATTTATAAATGTTTTGCCAGCTGGGATTGGATCAGAAATTGTTATAGATGGCGGAGAATATAGAGGGAATACCGATGATGCAGCTTTCTTTAGATTTAGAGGAAATGATCCAGATTCAAAAACGAAGGTTGAATTAAATAACCTTGTTGTTGAGACAAACTATCGTGTTGTTGCTAGTGATGAGTGACATTCAATTGCTTTAAAAGTAAATGGTGGAACCTATACCTTGAAAGAAGATAATAATACTCCAGGGTTTTATCTTTATGGGGCAAAAGATGCATTGGCTGTGTTTAGAGATGTTACTATTAATTCTGAATATAGACAACCTGTAAGCATTTCTAATCAGAAAGCAGAGTTTTATAATTCTACTATTAGTGTTGAAAAAGCTAATCCTAAAAAGTGGCTTTCTTCAGCTATTTCTGTAGATAATGATGGACAAGTTACGGTTGATGGATGAAATTATACTTCAAAATTATTCTGACTTTATGTATTTAGTAGTGGAGGAAAAATTATTGTAAAAAAAGGAACTATTAAATGAGAAGAAAAAGCAATTCAAATTGATTCTAGTGGTTTTGAAAAATATCCATCTTGGGTATCTAAGTCCGAAGTAGTTATTGAGGATTGATCTCTTGCTGGAGGTGTTAAGCTTTCTTATAACTCTGGAGAGTGATATGCAAAGCTCGCTATCTTTGGAGGTGATTTTAATGGAAGTCTTGAGAAAAATGGCAAAAATTCTGAGATTGCAATTTCAGGTGGAACCTTCCCTAAAGATGTTGCTGAATATGCTGTAGATGCTAAATGTTCAATCAAAAATGCTGACTCAAAATATGAGGTAAAAGATTGTCCAGTAGCAACTAAATTTTATGGTAGTAGTAATACAAGTTATATTCCTGTAGCTTTGGATGGGGGGACAATTAAGCTCAATGAAACTCATGCATTGATGAGAAAGGTAACAGGTGTGAGTCCTGAAATGACTGCAGTATATAATAATATCCTAGAGTTTACTGATACCACAAATCTTCTTGAAATCAAGGATGTGGCTGGAGAGAAGCTTTTGTTTGTAAATATGGCTACAGCTTGGAACAAACAGACAAAAGTATTTAGAGCAAAGAATGATGGAATTTTTGGAGCAGAAGTATTTAAATCTGCAGGAGCTAGTACAGCAACGGGTAGTATTACTCCTGATCTTGATCATGCGGTAGTTCCATCTTGGGTAGATAAGAATCATTCAATTAAGGCTTATCATGAGATTAAAAAAGATACGAAAGTGATAGGATATACTCTTCAAACAGCTAACCCTGATTATGGACGATTCTATGCGCCAAAGAAGTATAAAATTACCTTTAATGCTAATGGAGGAACTGCTGTAGCGCCAGTTGTGCAGGGATATGGAACCTCTGTTGCAGCTCCTACGAATCCTACAAGAAGCTGTTATAGATTTACTGGATGGGGTCCAGCTCTTCCAGCGACTATGCCTGCTGGAGATATTACTCTCACTGCTCAATGGGCCTATACTTGTTGAGGAGGAGGTTGAGGAGGATGAGGTGGAGGATCAAGTAGTTCATCATCATCTTCAAGTAGTTCAAGTTCTTCATCTTCAGCATCAAGTACTGGAAATAGCATTGTTCCTGTGTCGAACTTTGTAGAAAGTGTGTACTCAGGAGAGGTTACTTCTCCGCTTTGCTCAGTTGAAGGATCTCAGTTTTCAGAGGAACAGAATCAAGCTTACCTTTGGGCATGTGGGAAAGATATTACGACTATTAGAGAGATTTCTGGTGCGAGACTTGATCAGCCACTTACCAGAGCAGAACTTGCAAAGATGATGTCAGTGTATGTGACTAAAGTGCTAGGAAAGCAGCCTGTTGTCACAGGAACTGTTCACTATGCAGATGTTGATGAGAAGTTATGAGATTTGGCTGGATATATTCAGCTTGCTTATCAGCTTCAGCTCATGGGAATTAAGTATGATGGAACAGCATTATCCAGCTTTGAACCAAATAAGCTTGTTACAAGGGCTGAGTTTGCTACGGTATTCTCTAGAGTCCTTTATGGAAGTAGATATAATCAGGATGGAGAAGAATGGGCGAAAGGACATCTTGAAGCTCTGAAAAATGCTTGAATCCTTAAGGATACTACTCCTATGATGCAAGAAATTAGAGGTCGAGTGCTTCTAATGCTTCAAAGGTCGGTGGCTAAGAAGTAAGAGTGTTACTGATAGACTTTTTATTAGAAAAATGCTGACTCTTTGATGGAGATCAGCTTTTTCTTTTTTGTATTTTTGACTATGATTATGAGAGAGTTTTTTTGCAGGTGAAAAATCCTCTTTCTAAACATAAAAAGATCTTGAAAAGTTGAAAGGAAATCCTATAGTCAGAATTGTTTTATTTTACTATATCGTAGCATATGTCAGAAACAAAAAAGTATGTCTACTCTTTTTCGGAAGGAAAGGGGGTTGGGAAAGAAATCCTCTGAGGAAAGGGAGCTAACCTCGCTGAAATGGTAAGTTTAGGTTTGCCAATCCCTTCAGGATTTACTATCACGACGGAAACGTGTGATATTTACTACAAAAACAATAAAAGTTACCCAGCAGAAGTGGATCAACAGGTAGAAGAACAGCTTCAAGCGCTTGAGGCAAGGATGGGAAAGAAGCTTGGTGATGCGAATGATCCTTTGCTTGTATCTGTAAGATCTGGAGCTGCGGCCTCACTTCCAGGAATGATGGATACGGTTTTGAATCTTGGACTTAACGATGAATCTGTAGTAGGACTTGCTACCAAGACAGGAAATGAAAGGTTTGCTTGGGATTCGTATAGAAGATTTATTCAAATGTTTGGAGATGTGGTGATGGAAGTGCCTCATCATGACTTTGAAAAGGCTTTGCAATCTGTAAAAGATAAGAAAGGAGTAAAGCTGGATACAGAACTTGATACGGATGATCTCAAAGAAGTTGTAAGACTCTATAAAGAAGTCGTACAGAGAGATACAGGGAAACTTTTCCCAAATGATGGAAGACAACAGCTTAAAATGGCAATTGATGCGGTATTCAACTCATGGAATAATGAAAGAGCGATTATTTATAGAAGAATCAACGATATTAGAGGACTTCTTGGAACTGCGGTAAATGTGCAGTCTATGGTCTTTGGAAATATGGGAGAAACTTCAGGAACGGGAGTATGTTTTACAAGGAATCCTTCTACTGGGGAAAATAAATTTTACGGAGAGTTCTTGATGAATGCTCAGGGAGAAGATGTGGTAGCGGGAATCAGAACTCCAGCACATATTGAGGAGCTTGATAAGGTAATGCCTGACTGCTACAAAGAGCTTTGTGATATTTATCATTTGCTGGAAAAGCATTATAAAGATATGCAAGATATGGAGTTTACGATCCAGGAAGGAAAGCTTTATATTCTCCAGACAAGAAGTGGAAAAAGAACTGCTGCTGCGGCAGTGAAGATTGCTATGGATATGCTTGGAGAAGGACTTATCGATGAAAAGATAGCAGTACTTAGAGTACAGCCAGAGCAGCTTGATAGTTTGCTTCATCCTCAGCTTGATCCTCAGGCTAAAAAGGAAGCTGAGCTTCTTGTGAAGGCGCTTCCTGCTTCGCCAGGTGCAGCTGTTGGACAGATCGTTTTCTCTGCTGATGTTGCTCATGATTGGAAAGAAAATGGAAAGAAAGTAGTGCTTGTGAGATTAGAAACTTCACCGGAAGATATTCAAGGAATGATTGCTTCTGAAGGAATCTTGACTGCGAGAGGAGGAATGACTTCTCATGCTGCGGTAGTTGCAAGAGGAATGGGAAAATGCTGTGTCTCTGGAGCTGGAGAGCTTGTTATTGATGAAGTTGCGAAGACGGTAACTGTTCATGGAAGGACTTTCAGAGAAGGGGATCAGATTTCTCTTGATGGAGGAACGGGAGAAGTGTTTGCTGGGGCATTAAAAGTAGTGGATCCAGAACTTAGTGGAGATTTTGAGAAATTAATGCAGTTGGCGGATAAATATAGAAAACTCTGAATTAGAACTAATGCTGATACGCCTCGTGATGCTATTACTGCTAAAAAGTTTGGTGCTGAAGGAATTGGACTTTGTAGGACTGAACATATGTTCTTTGCTGAGGAAAGAATTAAGGCAGTAAGAGAGATGATCCTTGCGGAAGATGTTGAGGGAAGAAAGAAGGCGCTTGCAAAAATCCTTCCTTATCAAAAATCAGACTTTTATGAACTGATGAAAACTCTAGAAGGAATGCCAGTAACGATTAGGTTTTTGGATCCTCCTTTGCATGAATTCCTTCCTCAAGAAGAAGCTCAGATTGCAGAACTTGCTACTGAACTGGGGGTGAGTGTAGAAAGACTTCATGAGAAAATAGCTTCTCTTCATGAATTTAATCCAATGCTTGGACATAGAGGATGTAGATTGGCAATTACCTTTCCTGAAATCGCAGAAATGCAGACTGAAGCTGTGATCTCTGCCGCTTGTGAACTCAAAAAAGAAGGAGTTGATGTTCATCCAGAAATTATGATTCCACTTGTAGGATTTAAATCAGAACTAGATTTTAATGCTGACATCGTAAGAAAGGTAGCCAAAGCAACGATGGATAGATACGCTGTAGATGTGGAATACAAGCTCGGGACTATGATTGAAGTGCCAAGAGGAGCAGTAACCGCTGATAAAGTCGCAGAAACTGCGGAATTCTTCTCTTTTGGAACGAATGATCTTACTCAGATGGGACTTGGATTCTCTAGAGATGATGCAGGAAAATTTATCAAAGATTATGTAAATAAGAACATCTTTGAAAAAGATCCCTTCCAGACGCTTGATCAAGAAGGAGTAGGAGAACTCGTGAAGATCGCTGTAGAAAAAGGAAGAGCAACCAGATCAACTATCAAACTCGGAATTTGTGGAGAACACGGAGGAGATCCGGCTTCTATAGATTTCTGTCATAGAGTAGGTTTGACCTACGTAAGTTGTAGTCCGTATAGAGTGCCGATTGCAAGACTCGCTGCGGCACATGCTGCTTTGAGAAATGGATAAATGATGAAAAAATACTAAAAGCCTGATCCTCCTTGTGAGGTTGGGCTTTTTTTGTGGAAGTGATAGATTTTTATTTAGTTACTTCATTTTCACTTTTGTAAATTACTCAAATCGTCGTTTTGCTCCATTTTTACTTTTAAAATTTGGTTAGACTAAGCGATTTGGAGAAAAAATGAATGTTTTTTTGTGGTGGGGGTGGAAAAAGTGGAGTTTGTCAATCTATCTCCTCCAGTATTTCTGATGTCATAGGTAAAAATACTTTCCCAGACAAGAGCTCGCTCCTCCGGGAAAAATCAGATTTTTTCTTTTATTAAAGGTAAAATAAGGTTGAAGATATTTTCTTTTTTTGTGGTTTGAAATTTTGGGAGATATCACTATACTCGCTCACTGTATCTTTTATTTATCGTTGTATGATTATGCAAAAAAGGCAGCTTTGACAAACGAAAACTAAAAAATCATCGGGTTCAGTTTTGGTAAAATGTGGGATTCTCGTTTTTGCACTGGTAGTGATCTTGGCTCTGATTCATTCTTTTGCACATACTATTAAGGGATTCTTTGTAGGAGTTGCGAAAGAGACTGTAAAAGTAGTAAGTCAGACTGTTGGGACGCCGATGAAGACAGATGCTTACTGAAATGTGAATGTGCTTTTGGTGGGATACGGA
The DNA here is from genome assembly GCA_003260355.1 of SR1 bacterium human oral taxon HOT-345. Taxonomy (GTDB): domain Bacteria; phylum Patescibacteriota; class Gracilibacteria; order Absconditabacterales; family Absconditicoccaceae; genus HOT-345. Next base: position 10,113 of record MPSQ01000003.1, on the reverse strand, counting down.
GGCGCTGCACATGGTGGAGGGTATTTGGCGGATTCGATCATTGTTGCTTCACGAAATCCAGAATTGGGCGCAGTGAGTATGCTTTCTATTCCGAGAGATCTCTATGTGAAGAATCCACTTGGAGGGTATTCAAGGATTAATGCGGTATTTACTCAGCTTTATGGTCGCACGAAGAGTCTGCCTGAGGCTTGATCTGGCTTTGCTAGGGAATTAGAGAAAATTACAGGATTAGAGATTCCTTATTATGCGACGATTGACTTCTGAGGATTTAAGGGAGTTATTGATAGTTTAGGAGGTATTGATGTTAATGTTCCTTATGCGTTGCATGATTATGAGTTCCCAGATGTTAATCTCAAAGGATATGAACCTTTGCATGTAGAAGCTTGACTTCAGCATATGGATTGATCCTTAGCACTTAAGTATGCGAGGTCTAGGCATGCTGCTGGACATGCGTCAGATTTTGATCGTTCTTATAGGCAGCAGCTTATTGTTGAGGGAATTAAGGATAAAATGCTTTCTGGAGGAAATCTTAGCTTGGAAAAGGCAAAAGAGCTCTATTCTGGTTATGTAGCAATGGTTAACACTAATGTTTCACTCAATGAGATGCTTTGGACAATTCAGTATTTAGATAGAGTAAAGCCGTTTTCTTTCTGACTTAATACTTCTTATGGATATGAGAACTTAACTACTCAGAAAGGAAGTTTTCTTTATGCACCTCAGAGAGATTTGTTTGGAGGGGCTGCGGTCTTGCTTCCTCTTGGGGCTACGGTTAATAATATTACCTATTATAAGGCGATTCATGAGTATGTGGATTTTATTTCCCATCTTCAGAGATTTCTCCTAGAGAATGCGAAAATTCAAGTCGATAATGGTATTGATAAAGAACTTCTTCGTTCAAATAAGATGCAAAATGTGAGGGTGGCCAGTAGAGTTGCTTCTAAGATGAAAAGGTATGGTTTGGATGTGATTGCTACTGACAACACAGATCCTCTTCCACTTACGAGGCTGATTATCAATACTGAAAATGCTGAGGCAAAAGGGTTTGAAGGAACTATTACAGCGATGAGGAACTTTGTGCCGATAGATGAGGTTGTGTATAATACAGGAGTGGTGAAGAAAATCATCGACGACTATGGGAATGAAGTAGAAGTGTTTACTTGAGCGGATATTCAGCTGATTTTGGGAGCTTCTTATCTTAGTGGATTGCAAGAACAGCCTTTCAAGTATGATGAACTTGTGCTTAGTCATCGTGAATAATTTAGCTATTCATTATTATTATGTATTCTCTTTCTTTGCCTGAGGAGGTGTATGAAGCACTTCCTCGTCTCAAACAATTCCTTTCCTCTCTGTGATTACCACTTGAAAAGATTCAGAATTCTGATCTTTTATGTTGCTGTTTTGTTCATAAGTCTTATGCGGCAGATTTTAAAGTGGCATATGATCATAATGAAAGACTGGAATTTGTCGGGGATGCTATGCTGGAATCGGTGATTGCGAAGAGGCTTTTCTTGGATTTCCCTGAGATGCAGGAATCTACGATGACACTTTATAAGATTGCTCTCGTAAGGGAGGAAACTCTTTGTAAAGTAGCGAAAAAAATCTGACTTCATCATCAGCTTTTTATTAGTAAAGGCGAAGAAAGGAACTGAGGCCGTGAAAAAGCTTCAATTACTTCCGATGCAATGGAAGCATTGATTGGGTATTTAGCACTTGATATGGGCTATCCTGTAATGGAGCAATTTGTCCTTGATAGTATCTACCCTGAGATTAACGAGGTTTCCAAAAGTCCGGTAAAGTCTTATAAGACGATGGCGCAGGAACATATTCAAAAATTCTATAAACACTTGCCTGTTTATAATGATTATGATGAAAAGGTTGATGAAAAGTGAAATGTGCTTCTTTTTCGTTCTGAAATTATTGCTGAAAAGGAGGTGCTTGCGGTAGGTTTCTGAACAAACAAGAAGAAAGCTCAGGAAGATGCTGCAAAAAATTATTGTGAACATCTGGAATAGCTTTTAAATTTTGTATATAATGACTGATCTTAAGGATCAGTTTTTTTGATTTTGTCAATATTTTCTTTTTCTTTTGTAGTGTTTTCGGTGGACTTTGTCGCTTGTTTTTGTGTTGTAAAAAGTGGCTTTATGATTGGCTTTATTACGTTTTTGTGAGAAAAAAATAAAAAAAAAGTCACAAATAAATGTGAATTGCGTAATCATCTGTGTAAGGATGTAGGAGTGAGGTATCTCTACTCTAAAGTCAGGACAGGTGGAAGCTTTTCCTCTTTGAAGGTTGGCTTTTACTAAGCAGATGTGAGCTTTTGACAGTTTAATGTCGAAATCGTCTAACTTTGTCTTGATTTTAATCTCGGTATTGGTATTATCACTCGTAAGTTGTCTATGTGGAGACATAGAAACGGCTTACTCATACCTTGTTGATCATTAACATTCGTATTCTACTCTTGAAAAACTCAATAAGTCGGAATCTTAGCTTCTGATTAGAGGAAAGATTCAGATTTATGTCTTTTGACGGTCGTAGTATTCGTTGTTCTATGGATAACAGGTAGTACGTTCTTGATGAGGAATATTCCTCACCAAAAAAGCTTTTATATTTAATTTACACAAAGAATGAACGTTAAAAAAATGTTCGCAGGCTTGACTGGAGGGTTAATGCTTGCATCAGTTCTTCCTGTATCAGTACTTGGTGCTGCTTCATACAGTCAGGAACTACAAGAAGCCTACAATTACGCTTATTCAAAGGGTATTACTACTATGAGCCCTATTGATAATGCTAATATGTACGGTGAACTTACTAGAGGTCAGTTGGCAAAGATGATTGCTAACTGGGCTGAAAAAGAAATGGGTACTAAAGTTGACACAACTGCTGTTTGCTCTTTCTCAGATGCACACACAGCTGAAGGAGACTTGGCTACTTATGTAAAGAAAGCTTGTCAGATGGGATTGATGGGTCAAGGAATTGACAAATTCAGACCAAATGATAAAGTAACAAGAGGTGAATTTGGAACAACTCTTTCTAGAGCTCTTTGGGGAGACAAGTACAATGGAGCTACTCCATTCTACAAGAATCATCTTGAGGCTTTGAGAGATGCTGGAATCATGAAAATGATTGATACTCCAAATCAAATGGAAATTAGAGGATATGTAATGCTTATGCTTATGAGATCAGTTAATGTAGTTACTCCTTCTGAATGTAAGGATCCTGCTGTGATCTTGGCTTGTGCATTAGGTGGTGATGCTTGTCCTGCTAGATGTAAGGGTAAGACACCAGATACTACTAATACAGGAACTAATAATACTGCTGGAGATTTGAATATCAACGTAGTTGATTACTCAAACCAGATTAGGTCTGTTCCTATGGTTGGTATTTCTATCTTCAACGCTATCAAATTTGATGCTACTAATGATGTAACTGTTAATTCAGTTACTTTGGAAAGAGTTGGTCTTTCTAGTAGATCAGACATCAAAGGTGTATGGTTCGAAAAGGATGGTATCGCTGTATCATCTAGAGGAACTGTAGCTACAGATGGAAAAGTTATGACTAACTTCAATAAAGGTTTCAAGGTTAAGTCATCAGAAACGCTTGATCTAGTTGTAGAACTTAGCGGAGCTAGCGCAGGTGCAGAAATTGCATTCAAATTTATTGGTGTAGATTCTACTGCTAAAAATGCTGTTTACAACGCTGTAACTTCAACTTATAGAACTGCTAAATATGATGTAGCTGCTCTTGATTTCTCTAATGTTGGAGGAACTGGTAATGTTGTTTACAAGCTTGGAAATCAATCAGAATTGACTTTTGGACAATTCAAGGTTTCAAATCAAGCTAAGGGAGACGACAGAAATGTATTCTTGAAGTCTGTTACTTTCAGAAACAACGGAACTGCAGACCTTAACTCTCTTCTTAAGAATGTAAAGGTTATGAGAGATAATAAAGTAGTTTCTAAGTCTGTATCTATGGATGGAAGAAACATTACTATTACTCTTGAAGATACTATCAACGCAGGAAAAGCAGTTGTTTATACTGTAATGGGTGAAGTAGCTTCTCTAGAAAGAGTTGGTGATACTGTTCAACTTGAACTTAGAAAGGATAGAGACTTGGTAGCTTATGAAGCTTCAACTAAGTTTAGAACTACTATGAATAAGCCTATTCAGGATAATTCATGGATCATGAAGAATTACAAGATCGATGGTGGTAGAGTTACTCTTACAAACACTGCTGCATTCCCTAAAACAGTTGATGCAGGAAGTGGATCTTCAGATGTTGTAATCGCAGATGGTACTCTTACTGTTGCTGAACCAATCAAGCTTCCTAAGATGACTCTTGCTGTAAATAATACAGGTGTTGTTAGATCTCTTGTTCTTGAAATCGGAGGATCTAGATATGCATCTACTGTAAATGGAACAGCTTTCGTATTTGATGATGTATATGTAAATAAGACAGCTTCTATTAAGCTTATCGCTTCATTAGAATCTTTGCCTGCACATAACTCAGTTCAGTTTGTTCCAACAACAATCGGATCATTGGCTTTCGGTTCTGCAAAGGGTGAATATACTAATAACTCAGAAGATTTGAAAGGAAATGATATCGCTGGTGCAGTACAAATTGCTAAGATTAATGTAAAAGAAGCTCAATTCACTCTTAAGAATAAAGCCTCTTCAACACAGAAAGTAACATTGACTGAATCTTCTATCAAGACAATCTTTGAAGGAGAAATGGTTGCTCCTAAGGGAGATATTAATGTAACTGAGGTAACTCTTTCTGGACTTAATGCTACTGGAATTACTGATAGTTCACAAATTGATCTTCAGCTCTATATCAATGATACTCCTGTATCTAATGCAACTTATAGAAGAGGAAACAATGTTGTAACATTCTACAATGTAGGAACTGCAACAAAAACTCCTTCTAAGTTTAGAATTGATGCTACTCCTACAATGACTCAGACTGGAGACTTCGTATTTGACGTAGTTGCTAAAGGAACTGATACTAACGGAAATACTGCAACAACTGCAGCTGTAAAGACTGTTAAATTGTCTGTAGTAGAATCTTCAAATGTATCTGTAGCTAATGCTAATGCTGTTAGCCAGGTAGTGAATGAAGGATCAAATGCTGAATTGACAAAGTTCACATTGTCTGCTAGAAATGGTTCAATCAACCTTACAGGTCTTAAGTTGAACTATAGTGGTTCCGTTGCTGCATTGAATGGACAGTCTGTGACTGTTGAAGTAAATGGAAATAGCTATACTGCTACTTCAACTGCTGCTGGTGTTGAATTCACTGGTCTTAACGTTACTCTTAACGAAGGAAATCATAATGTAGTATTCACAACGAATATTAACACTGATGGTCAAACTAATGGTGTTGCTGTTGAAGTTGCATCAGCAGAAGTGAAAGGAGACTTCCCAACAGTTACTAAGGCTATTAACTCTAAGTACTTGTTTGTGAAGGCATTCCCTAAATTGTCTGTAGTAAGTGCTAAGGATAATCAGTTGGTAGTTAAAATTGAAAATGTATCTGATGATGATATTACTATCACAGATTACGTTGCTGTTAATGCTGATCCTACGTCAACAACTCTTAATGGTCAGTCTGTTACTAATCCAATTCCAGTAGGAAAGCAGGTTACTCTTGCTAAGGGACAATCAACTGAGCTTAAGATGAATATTACTGCAGCTTGAACTCTTAAGTTGACAGGATTGAAGTATCAGGTAGTTGATGGTGCGACTTATGACTATACAGTAAATGATAACTATACAAATATCGCTACTTGGGGAACTCTTCAGGTTGTATATAAGTCATAGTATTATTGCTACTTAGGATTAAACTCTTGGCTTCGGCTGAGAGTTTTTTCTTTTTTAAAAACTTTTCTGAATGAGGTTATGCTTTTCTCTTGAAAAGATGAATGATATTCACTAGAATCAGCTTAGATTTAGTTCTTGAAGTCTAAAAGAGGAGCTATATCTCATAAAATATCTATGTTAGATGAATTATCCATGAAAAAGGTTTAATAGTATTCAAGTCTTTGCTTTGATAATTGCCTGTACTTATTGATAATTAGATAAATTATAGCTTTTTTGGCTTTAATTCGGATGGTTTTGATTGATTTTGCATGTGGCTGTTCTCTTTTTTTACTTACTATATGATTAATTTTATGAAAACACTCAATATAGCACGAGCAGGATGAGGAACCGGTGGTCATGTCTTCCCAATCAAAAGTCTCATCCAACATCTCCAAACTCATTCAGACCTCAAAGGACAAGTCGCTCAAATGTTCCGATTTGGAACTTCAAACAGTCTAGAACAAGAAACCTGTTCTGAACTTCAAAAAAGCATCAAAAATCTGACCTTTCATTCCATTTATTCTTGAAAACGAAGGAGAGAAAAGGGAATTTGAGCTTTGATAAAAAATGTCAGAGACCTCTTTTTCTTTACGATTGGACTTCTCCAGTCAGTTTTTTACCTTTTGCGCTTCAAGATTGATGTAGTCTTCTGTAAAGGAGGATATGTCGCATTACCAGTCGTATTTGCAGCGAAACTTCTGGGAAAGAAAATCATCGTTCACGAATCCGATGTCCACGCCTGATTGGTCAATCGTATTGCGTCAAGATTCGCAAAGGTTTCTTTCACAGGCTTCCCAAAGGTGCTTCCCAAAGCTCAAGTCGTAGGACAAATCCTTTCTGAAGACTTATTACCAGCAGAAAACTCGCCTCTTTCTTGAGATAAAAAGCAGACACAAGTCCTCGTAATGTGAGGCTCTCAAGGCTCAAAAAATCTCTATGAAGCTCTTGCAAAAGTATTGAAGACAACTCCAGAACTTGCAGAAATGCACTTCACGATCATTCTTGGAAAACTCAATCAAGATCTTGCTCAGCTTTTTTCTGATTTCCCGAATGTGGAGACCTTGACTTTTGTGAGTCAAAAGGAGATTGGTCGCCTTTATCTTCAGTCCGATATTGCGATCACGAGAGCTGGGACGACTTCACTTGCGGAACAGGAACTTTTTGATATGAAATTGCTGATGATTCCGATCCCACGAACTCACGACCAGTTAGACAATGCAAAGCGATATGTTGAGCATAAAAACTGAATTCTGATCCAGCAGAACGATCCTGATTTCCTTGATCAGCTCAAAAAGCATCTGCTTGCTTTGCAATCCTTCAAAAAAACCTTATCTTCTAGGGACAGAAAAGCTGAAATCCGCAAAGTAAAGGATCAGATTTTAGAACAGATGCTTGACTAATCTCAAGCTAATGCTCTCCTTCTGAGGTAAAGCTGAAGAATAGAAAAGATAGCATACATCTTTCAGATCATAATGTCTCATTGTTGCAAAGCGAATCCTTATCATGAGTAAACTCGTCATCGCGAGGCGAAGCTGTGGCGATTTAGAAGAGTATCATAACTGGATTGCTTCACTTCGTTCGCAATGACCGTCATCGGGAGGCGAAGCTGTGGCGATCTAGAAGAGTATAATAACTGGATTGCTTCACTTCGTTCGCAATGACCGCTATCGGGAGGCGAAGCTGTGGCGATCTAGAAGAGTATAATAACTGGATTGCTTCACTTCGTTCGCAATGACCGTCATCGGGAGGCGAAGCTGTGGCGATCTAGAAGAGTATAATAACTGGATTGCTTCACTTCGTTCGCAATGACCGCTATCGGGAGGCGAAGCTGTGGCGATCTAGAAGAGTATAATAACTGGATTGCTTCACTTCGTTCGCAATGACAAGCTACATTAGATTGCTTTACGATCGCTCGTAGCCACTTAAATCCTTTTACTTCCTCATTTCCCAAATCCTATGCATATCGTTATCCTTTGAGCAGGCGGAAGCTGAATTTCCAATATTGCTCATCTTCTCCGAGATCTTGGCTATACGAATCTCATCGCTATTGATGCTCAAGAATCGCAAATTACTCAAGCACTTCGTGAAAGAGAAATTCCAGTTATCATTGGGCACGGAAAATACCAGCCGAAAGCTGATGACATTCTCATCTATTCCGAAGCAACGAAAGAAAGCCCAGAAGTCCAATTTGCTTTTCAGCTTAAAAGGGAAGAGCATTTTCCGATGAAGATTTGGAATTATTTTGAATTCCTTGGAGAGATCACGAAATATTTTCGCACCGTTGGTTTTGCTGGGACAAATGGGAAATCAAGCTCTACCTCTTTAGCGATTGTTACAGGGAAGAAACTGATTCCTGAGCTGGGACTTGGAATCGTAGGAGCGCTAGTTCCTGATCTGAATAACAAGAGTTACTATCTAAAGGAAGATAAAAAACCTGAATTTCGTCAGCTTTTTGACTTTATTTTCACAGGAAAAAAACTCCCTTATGAACTGATCAAAAAATACTATTTCTTCTTGGAAGCCTGCGAGTACAAGAGACATTTTCTCAATCTTGACCTAGAATACCTGTTGATTACCAATATTGAACTGGATCATACCGATTACTATCGTGATTTGGCTGATTATCAGTCTGCTTTCATCCAGATGAATCAAAAAATCAAAAATCTGACTTTCGTTTTGGATTCCTTTGAAGCTCCAGAAATTTTTTCTAAAATAAAGCAAATTCCCCTCAAACATTGGAATTTAGACTATATCCGAGGGAAACCGACCGATTGCAATGCTTCACTTGTCGCGGGACTTTTCCAGGAACTTAATCCTGAACTTTCTTTGGAGCAGATTGAAAAGGAAATGAAGTCATTTAAAGGGATTTGGAGGAGAATGGAGTTTTTAACGACGCTTCCAAGTTGAGCAAAACTCTTTTCTGATTATGGACATATCGCTTCATCCATCCAGCTTGCTTATGAGACTTTAAGAAATCGCTTTCCAGACCACAAACTTCTCGCCATTTTTCAGCCTCATCAAATCCATAGAGTCTTAAAAGGACGGGCAGACTTTCAAAAAGCACTTGCTCCCTTTGATCAGCGTGCGATTTTCTCTATCTATACTGCAAGGGAAAAGTTTTCCGATTTCGCTGATGAACCGCTTTTTCAGGAGCAGCATTTTCAGTCTTTTTCTGAGTTTTGAGCTTATTTTGCTAAAGCGGTGAAAGCTGAATATCTGGATACCTTTCAGCAAGTGCAAGAACTCTTGGCTACTCCTGATGAAAAAACGATTGTTGTCGTATTTACGGCAGGGGATTTGGACTATCAACTGAGGAAATCTTTTTTGCTTGGTTAATTAGAGGTTTTCAAAAGAAAGAAATCTGATCTCAGAGTTAGAATCCAGTTTTTTTGAGCTTGTATTGTCAAAAAACCTTTGTCAAAGTGCTTTCAGAGACGTTTTGGGCGAAGAAACTTTTGTTGCTTCACTAAAAACGGTGTTTTTGGTCAGATTTCAGATTGTTTTTCCTCTTTTTTGGCGATTTTTTCCAGAAGTTATAGGTTTCTGAGAATATAAGACTAAGTCTATTGGAGACCATCAAATTTTTCTCTTTAAAAAAACTGACCTGTTTGAGAGGTCAGCCTTTTTTGTTATGATAACTTATGAATAATGAGTCCACTTCTGAGTTTTGGCTCAAACCAAGTTGTCTTTGGTGGCATGATATTTCCAGTGTCAGCAATATCAATCAGCTGCTGCATACTTACTGGATAGAGTGCAAAAGCAACTTTCATCTCTCCGTTATCTACTCTTCTTTTGAGCTCTCCGAGCCCTCTAAGTCCTCCTACAAAGTCAATTCTCTTGTCGGTTCTGAGGTCTTTGATTCCGAAGAGCTGATCCAAAACGAGATTGGAAAGGATCGTCACATCAAGCACTCCAATAGGATCTTTATCATCATAGGTTCCTTCTTTCGCAGTGAGAGAGTATCGTTTATTGCCTAGATACATACTGAAATTATGAAGTGCTGTAGGTTTATATTCAGCTTCTCCTTTTTCTTCTACCGTGAAATGAGTCTGAAGTTTTTCAAGCAGTTCTGCTTCGCTCATTCCGTTGAGATCTTTCAAAACTCTATTGTAATCCATGATTTTGAGCTGATTATCTGGGAAAATTACTGCCATAAAGTAGTTAAATTCTTCCTCTCCAGTGTAATCAGGTTTCTCTGCTCTTCTCTCAAGTCCAACCCTTGCAGCAGCAGCGGTTCTGTGGTGTCCATCAGCAACAT
>MPSQ01000002.1 GCA_003260355.1 SR1 bacterium human oral taxon HOT-345 | reverse complement strand
ATCGGAGTATTTTCATCAAGCGTAAGCGTTTTATCGGTAAGGGTAGGAGCAAGGTTTAAGTTGATAGTTGATGCAAGGACTCCCGTATGAGTATTTCAGACTTTATCTTTTACTACTACACAAAGATACTTCCCATTCTGATTTGCATCATCAATTTCAAAGTTGAGGGTAAAGGGTTCTGTAGCTCCAGGAGCCACCCCATCTAAACTCATATATCCACTACAATTCACATCCAAACCTACTCCATAGGTAATTGCATAGGCATCATAATCAGGATCTGTTGCTTCTGTAGATTTCCAGAGTCCTGCACCTCATTGGTCTTGCGTCTGGAATGAAATCTTCCATTTCCTTCCATGATTAGAAGCCGTAAAACTAAGAGAGGAAATCGTAGGATGGGTCTTATCAATCGTATAATTTGATTCAGTCTTTGAGTTTTGATTCCCTGCAAGGTCCTTGATATCAACCTTAATACTTCAGCTAATCACAGGATCACTTACCGTAAAATCACATTGCACCTTCGTAGGATTCACCTGAACACAAGCAAGGTTTTGGATATTCATTGCTGCACCTGGAGAAGTAATTTGAACTCCTGTAGCAGCGATTCCTTGATCATCCGTAGCGATTACCGTAAAGGCAAGATCACCTCCCGTCAACATACCAAGTGGTGTAATCAAAAGAGAAGGAAGATTCGTATCATGAATAAAGAACGCTCTATTTTGACCTTCAGCACCATTTGCATCCTTTGCGATAATCTTTAGGATTCCACTCGTATTGATTCATTGAAAACTACATTGCACTTTATTAGTTGGACCATTATCAAAATCAACCGCTCCTCCTAATCACAAATCCTGCCCATTACAAATGATCTTTGTTACTCCAGTATCTGCTGGATTTGCAACGTTGATATGCTTAATCTTAAAACTACTTGGAGAATAAACCGTAAAAGTTCAGCTCATTACGTCTTTACTAACTGTAACATTACTCGGACTAAACTCGATAATTGGAGGAAACTTAATCTCATTCTCTGAAACATTCCCTACCTTATCTGAACAGGTTACTTTCACCGTATGAACAGTTTCTGTTGGGTTGAAGTTCAAAACGTGTGATGCTCCAAGCAAAAGTGGAGTGATCGTTTGAGGGATTCCTCAAGCACCAGTATAAGAAAGTTTACACGCTCCAGTTCCTGCTGCTCAGACATCTTCAAAGCTTCTTAAAGTCACGGTTGGAGTATGAATACCTGAGCTTGTATCAATATCGAGTTGAGCTGGTTTTGGTGCTTGCGTATCAATAAGATAACCAGTTATAAGTGCAGAAGTTTGAATGATTCTATTGTTTCAGAGATTCTTATAGAATTTAAGTTTCAGATTTTTATCGCTTTGTTCTTGTGTAGAAGTAATCTTAACACTACAGTTTACCTTAGTAGCATCTAAGGGTTCTAAGCTACAGTTAAAATTCGAGTATTGCACAGTTGTTCCTACTGGATCTACTGAGAGCACTCCATTATCTAGATCAGTTTGCGTCAAAGGGAACTCACTCTTGAAAGTAATAGTCGTATCTGTGATCGTTCAGCTGCTCTGCAATGTAGGAGTAGTAAAAGTGAACTTTGGCTTACAGTCAAATTTATCTTGTCACCGAATATTCAAGCCTTCAGAGATCAGTCTATCTCTCAAATCAGCAAAAGTACAATACGTAGACTGAACTCCAACATGTCTAAGCTTTGTAAAGTCCAAAATCCCTGCTTGATGTTTAGCATCTATAGCCTCCAAAAGCTTTTTATAATTTTCACTCGGATATCGATAGATACCTTTTACTTTTAATGCATCATCTTTAATAACGATACCTCAAAATTGACCATGATTAATTTGAGAGAAATCCCAATTTGAAATATCGTGAGTAAAACTTGAAGCTCTATTAAACATAAGCCACATACTAGTAACCTTGCTTGTATTCCAACTAGAAATATCAGCATTAAATTTTATAGCACCTGCAAACATTCAACCCATATTAGTAACTTTACTTGTATCCCAGTTGCCTATTGCTTGATTGAAATTTTCTGCATTACCAAACATCGAGGACATAGTAGTAACCTTACTCGTATCCCAATTTCCTATCGGTTGATCAAATTTAGTAGCTCAGGCAAACATAGAATCCATACGAGTTACATTACTCGTATTCCAGTTGCCTATCGGTTGATTAAATTTTGGTGCTCATTGAAACATAGCCTGCATGGTAGTTACCTTACTCGTATTCCAATTTCCTATTAGCTGATCAAAATTTAACGCTCAATGAAACATCATAAGCATATTAATAACCTTACTCGTATCCCAGTTCCCTATTGGCTGATCGAAATTTACTGCTCAACGAAACATAGAATTCATGGTAGTAACCTTACTCGTATCCCAGTTTCCTATTGGCTGATTAAAATCCCTTGCAACATGAAACATAAAGGACATATCTATTACTTTACTCGTATTCCAGTTCCCTATTGGTTGGTTAAAAACTGTTGCTCAATGAAAGGTCGACTGCATATTAGTTACATTACTCGTATTCCAGTTGCCAATTGGTTGATTGAATTTATGAGCATAATAAAACATTGAGGCCATAGTAGTAACTTTACTCGTATTCCAGTTTCCTATTGGTTGATTGAAGTTTTTTGCATTCCCAAACATACCAGCCATATTAGTTACTTCACTGGTATTCCAAGTAGAAATATCTCCATCAAATTGCTCTGCTCAGTTAAACATTCCTCGCATATTCTCAACTTTTGATACATCCCAACTAGAAAGATTCTGATTAAAAGTCTTTGCATTTCCAAACATCTGACTCATATCTTTTACTTTACTCGTATCCCAGGTCCCTATTGGTTGATTAAAGTTTTTTGCTCAGTAAAACATTGTCCCCATTTGATTTACTTTACTCGTATTCCAATGAGAAATATCAATATTAAAGCTTTCTGCCCTATTAAACATTCAGCCCATATTGGTTACATTACTTACATCCCAGTTTGAAATATCAGAGTTAAATTTTACAGCTCCAAAAAACATACTTGCCATTGACAAAACATTGCTCGTATATTGATTTGATGGAAAAATAATCTGACTTTTAAAGCTATGGAACAAGCTATTTGCTACATTTGGAAACCAAACATCCTGCTTAAATTCCACCTTGGTAATCTCCTCTGTTTTCAGACTAAGCGTATTCACCATGGTATTCCATTTAGCAGCCACAATTTGTCCTGTTCCTGCTCAACGAGTCTGAACAGTCAAGATTTGAGTTCCCTGATCCCAAACTCCATCAACATTCGTTCATAGATCAAAAGTCTGACTAGGAACACTTACCGCAGCAAAAGCAAGAAAATTTCATATTCCACCGAGAAAAACAAAACTCAAAACCAGAAAAACTAAGCGTCTCAAAAACATTTTCATCAACCGTAATACAAAACAACTAAAAAACGAGGGAACTATAAGAATCTTTTCAAAAAAAGCAACTCTTCCTTTGCTTCCTTCCTCATCAAAAGTCCAATCTATAGCCCAAAACCCACCTTGCTAGAAAAAATCAATTGCCAAATAATAAAAAATATCCCTACATTATTCATCCAAAATAAGCATGCAAGATTTGATAGAATCAACCCAATAAAATCCTTCTGGGCAAATAGGAGCCAGTTCTGGCTTCTCATCGACAGCTTCATTCTGAGACTTAGCACCACATCCAGAAAACAGCATACAACATAGCAAAAATACTCCAATCAAATTTTTTTTCATCTTTTTCCTCACAAACTAAAAGCTATTTGGTTTCAATCAGCATCATCCCATCTCCTGGCTCACTCTCCAAAATCTGATAATTGATTTGATTTTTTTCTAGGAATTCGTATAATCAAGTTAGTTTTGTTTGATACTTGACGACATCGTCCAAGAGTATGATATTTTCCGAGCTAAGATTTTCTTGTATTTTCTCTAAATAGGTTCCATACTGGCTTTTCTGAGCATCAATGAATACAAAATCACAGTGCACGGGCAATACGCTTGCTGTTGTTTCAGATTTCGTAATATCAAACGGATACAGAGTCGTATTCCAGCATTTTGCCTGATGAATATTTCTCTGTGCTTCCAAATAGGCAGGATACGCCACTTCAAAAGAAGTAAGCTGACCTCACCATTCTGCAATCGTGCTTGCAATCACGATACTACTATACCCCTCAGCTGCCCCAATTTCCAGACAAGTTTTTGGTTGATGTTTTTGGAGGAGATTACGGATATGAAGTTCGCTTTCACGAGAAATCAGTGGGACACGTCTCGCCTCACACGAAGCCCTGAGTTGAGTCAAAAACTCATTTAACATCTTATTTACTTTTAAATTAAAAATTCAAAAAATGGAAACTACAATGCAATCAAACATTTCTATCAATTTGTGAGAGAAAAACAACAAAAAATCTGGTTGAACTTCTCGTTCATCCAGACCTCGCAGATCTTCAAATCAACAACCCCTTTCTTCAGAGGCCTTTCTCAGACATAGAAACAAGCCTGTAAGCAAAAAAATTGAAGACCCAAAGAAATTGATCAAAAAAGGGGAACAACCCGTCAAAGTTTTTGGACTTTGAGGACTAGAACAGATCGGGTCAAATATGAATGTCGTAGAATACGGGAATGATATTTTGGTAATTGATGCTGGGATGGAGTTTGCCGACGACACAATGCCAGGTGTAGACTACATTATTCCTGATGTTAGCTATCTAGTAGCCAAAAAGAAAAATATCAAAGGAATCGTAATCACACACGGACACTTGGATCATATTGGAGCAGTAAAAAACATCATTGAAAGCCTAGGGTATCCAACAATTTACACATCTCCTCTAACAATCGGTATGATCAAGAGGAGTTTGGATGAAAAAGATGCAAAAAATCTGAAATTCAAGCTCGTTGATCCTGATATGGATATTTTCAAACTTGGAGCCTTCACTTTAGAATTTTTCAGAGTAAATCACTCAATACCAGAATCTATGGGACTTTCCCTTCATACTCCAAAAGGATTAATTGTATTCTCTGGAGATTTTAAAATTGATTTCACACCAGCGATAGATAAGCCTGCCGACCTCGGAAAAATTTCCAGAATCGGTCAAGAAGGAGTCAGACTTTACCTCTGAGAATCTACCAATGCAAATAAACCAGGGCATTCCGTTTCAGAAAAGGTAATTGGAGAAAATATCGATAAAATCCTTAACGCCTACAAAAAGAAAAGAATGATCGTCTCTACGTTCGCTTCTAACGTAGGAAGAATCATCCAGATCATCCAAAGTGCAGTAAAATACGATAAAGTAATCTTCCTCGCCTGAAGATCTATGGTACTTAATGTTCAGCTCTGTCAAGAACTCGGATATATCAATGTTCCTAAGGGGATGATTCGCCAGCTCTCATCAGAAGCAGAGTCTATGCCTGATGAAAAAGTACTTGTGCTTTGCACCGGTTCTCAAGGAGAAGAAAACTCAGCTCTAGTAAGAATGGCAAAAGGAGAAGTGAAAGATTTCATGCTCAGACCAGGAGATGCAGTTTTGCTTTCTTCTCACACCATTCCTGGAAATGAAAAAGCAGTAATCTGAATGATCAACGACCTTGTTCGTCTAGGCGTAGAAGTCATTGATGAACCTGGTTTAGATACTCATACTTCAGGACATGGATACCAAGAGGATTTGAAGATGATGTTTTCTCTCTTGAATCCTGAATATTTTTGCCCAATCCACGGAGAACCTTATATGAGACATGCAAACAAAAAAGTTGCTATGATGATGGGGATCCCTGAAGATAAGGTACTTCTTCCTGATAATGGACAAATCGTAGAGCTCTACGACGAAGTAGCTTTTGTTTCAGAAAAGAGGATTAAGCTTGATACCGTAATGATTGATGGGAAAGGACAAGGGCACCTTTCTGGAGAATATGTAATGAAAGCCAGATCTATTATGGCAGAAAATGGAATCGTCGGTCTGATTTTCAAAGTTGATACCAAAACCAAAGAACTCGTCGGAAATATCCAAATTGAATCGAGAGGATTTGTCTATTCTTCAGAGGTAAAAAAGATTCATACCCAGATTGTAGAGTTCGCAAGAGCAAAATACAACGATAATTGCAAAAAGAGAATGGATATCAAGGATAATCTCAAGTTCATTAGAGAAGCACTT
This sequence comes from SR1 bacterium human oral taxon HOT-345, assembly GCA_003260355.1. GTDB lineage: Bacteria > Patescibacteriota > Gracilibacteria > Absconditabacterales > Absconditicoccaceae > HOT-345. Next base: position 163,446 of record MPSQ01000002.1, on the reverse strand, counting down.
GGAGAATACATCACCAAAATTATCGGTAGAGTGCCAATGCTCATGCTCATGTATGTATACATCAATCGTGAAGCCGTGCAAAACATTCCAGTAGATAACAATGAAGAAATTATCGGAATGACACTCGAAGAACAGGGCTATAACGACTAAAAAAATAAAACTGAAAAAAGAAGGAGTTTTGCCCCTTCTTTTTTTATAGATCACAAGAAATAGCACTAAATCAGACTATTACCATAGACATAAAACCCTCAATTATAGGAATCTCTCTTCACCGCACCAACAATGGAAACCTGACTTCATATACTATCAATCTCTACTCCTTTACTAGAAAACAGGCTAGAAATCGGTTGTTCACCGAATTTTCCATAAATCTTAAGATGCGACCCACCATTTTTTCAAACCTTCTCTACCTTTTCAACCTTAATACCTTCTAGTAGAAAATTAGGTTCTTGATTCCCCTCACCAAAAGGAGCAAGCTGCTCAATCTCTGAAAGTTCTTCTGTATTCCATTCATGAGAGAGAAGACACGTATCCACCTGAATAACCTTTTCCAGTTGTTCTGAAGTAATACGAGACTGACAATAGTTTTGGAAAATACCAAGCACCGTATCCAGATGTTCCAGATCAACAGTCAATCCTCAGGCCCCCTTATGTCCTCAGAATCTTTTCAGATAGGGAGAAGCCTGAATAATCATCTCAATCACATTGAAATAATCAGGTCCTCTAAGGGAAGCAACAGCCTGTTTTTTCTCCAAATCAAGCTTAAAAACAGCAGAAGGCTTGTAATATTTCTCCGTAATTCTCCCAGAAACAATTCCTACAATCCCCTCATGAAACGACTCATCACAAACAAAAAGAAAATTCTGATCAGGATTGACCTGTTTTTCTGCCACTCTAAAAGCCTGATCCTGCATTCTCCTTCTCTCAGTATTGATAGATTCAATCCTTTCTAGATACGGCAATTGATGTTCTCACTCCGAGAGGAAAATCCTAAGACTATCGTAGGGACTTTCAATTCTTCCTCAGGCATTAATCCTAGGACCAATCACAAACCCAATATGAAACGTATCAATTTTCCCCTTAAGATTCAGAAAATTAAGGAAACCTTGCAATCACTTGGGCAAAAGATCAGGATGATAATTCATAAGTTCCAAGCCTCTTTTGACAATAACCCTATTCTCCTGGACCAAAGGAACCACATCAGCCACCGTCCCAATAGCCACAATCGGCAAAAAATAGTTAAAAATCTGATTTTTTTTCTCTTTAGAAAAAGTAGATTTTGAGAGAAGAGCATTAATCAGCTTAAAAGCCACCCCAACTCCAGCCAATCACTTAAAAGGATAGAGAGGAGAAACCTGTGGATTAATCAATGCACAAACATCTGGAAGCGTCTCAAGAGCATGATGATGATCAGTAACCACCATATCTATTCAAAGCTCTTTAGCATACTTTGCCTCTTCCACGGATGCGATTCCATTATCGACCGTGATAATCAGCTGCACTCCTTCATTTTTCATCGCATCCAAATGCTTATTTTTGAGCCCATATCCATCCTCAACTCTGTTGGGATATCTAATGCTAATATTTTTATATCCCAAAAAATAGCTAATAAATTTATAAACCGAAAAACTCGAAGTAATCCCATCTACATCATAATCTCCAAAAATCATAATTTTTTCCTTACGCTTCATCGCATCGATAATTCTATCGACTCATTTTTCCATATCATTGAGCAAAAAAGGATCTAACCGATAATTTGCAATACTTGGATTGAGGAAATCTTGAGGAGCATCTGAGACATTTCTTACTTTTAGGAGTCTTTGGATTAAAGATAAATCTGCATCTTGATTTAAGATTTGATAACGCATATACACATAGAGAATATAGAACAATCTTAGGATGTAAAAGCCATTTCTCCCCTCCTAATAATTTCGCATACTATGGACTTTTCCAAGCACAAGGGAGCAAGGATTAAGCTTTAACAATAAAGGCTTTCATCTCGTATCTACCCCAAAAACTTCCATCACCAATGAAAACAAAAGCCGATGCTGATAATAAAAAATCAGTCCCAGAAATCAAGAGTTCTCTTAATTTTAGCAAATACCAGCAAAAAAATCAGACAAAAAACTTTGCAATCTGCTTGTGAATTACTATACTTCATAGCGTTTTATGTTAGCTTTTTGATTGATGCTCCTTTCCTACAAAAATAAATTTGCCGAACTCCTCTCTCCATTTTTCCAAGTTTCAAAGCAGGAACTCTTGCCTCTTATTCAGATGGCTCCTGATAATGTTAAAGGAGACTTAGCTTTCCCGTGTTTTCAGTTTGCAAAGTCGCTGGAGAAGGCTCCAAATATGATTGCGAGTGAAGTGCTTGCCTTTCTTCAGGAGAAAAATCAGACTTCTTCTCTTTTTTCTGAATTTTATGCGGTAGGACCTTATGTAAATGCAAGCTTCAATACTCAAGTTCTCGCCTCAGAAGTTCTTCAGCAGATCAAGAAAGAAAAAGCTGACTTTGGAGCAGGAGAAAAGACTGGGAAAACAATCCTTCTTGAAGGTTGGGCTCCAAATACCCATAAATCCATTCATATCGGGCATGTGAGAAATTTTCTTCTAAGTGAGAGTATTGCTAGAGTTTTAAAATTCGCTGGAAATAAGGTCATCAAAACCTGCTATCCAGGCGATATTGGGGCACATGTAGCGAAATGGATTTGGTATTACAAAAACTTTGATCAGCAGCCTTTCCCAGAGCAGAATTTTACGAAATGGGTGGGACAGATCTATACTTTGGCGACGAGAAAAGTAGATGAGAATCCTAACCTTTACAAGCCTCAGATTGAAGCTCTCCAAAAGGCGCTTGAGGATTGAGATTCAGAATTGATTGCGCTTTGGAAGGAAACAAGAGCGCTTTGTTTACAAGATATACAGCATATTTTTGCTGAGCTTGGAAGTGCAGAGATGGACAAACGATACTACGAAAGTGACGTTGAGCAGCCAGGAATCCGCATTGTTGAAGAGCTTTTGGCGAAAGGCATTGCAAAGAAATCACAGGGAGCAACGGTGATGGATTTGGAAGAATTTGGGCTTGGGGTCTTTCTTCTTCTCAAATCAACGGGAGCTTCGCTTTATTCTACCAAAGATATTGCGCTTGCCTACCAGAAAAAGTCTGATTTCCCTGACTATGATCAGTCGCTATATGTAGTTTGACTAGAGCAAGAGCATCATTTCCAGCAGCTCTTCAAAACTTTGGAACTCATTGGATTTGATCACGATAAATTGAAACATGTATCCTATGGTTTGGTGGATTTAGTTGATGGAAAAATGTCCTCGCGTGCAGGAAATGTCGTTTTGTATGAGGATTTCCGTGACGAACTGCTTGCAAAAGCGGAAGAGCTAGTCGCTGATCGTGATTTACCAGCAGAAAAAAAAGCTGAAATTGCTCACGATGTAGCTTTTGCTGCGATGAAATTCGGGATGCTCCTTCAAGACTCAGAAAAAGGGATCACTTTTGATAAGCAGACGGCACTTTCTTTTGAATGAGAGACTGGTCCTTACCTACAGTATATGTCTGCGAGAATTTCATCTATTTTCAAAAAAGTGGATCGTTCCCAGCTTTCAGAGCCAGATTTCAGCCTTTTGACTTTAGAAAGCGAAAAAAATCTGCTCCTTCAGCTTGCGAGTTTCCCAGACCTCGTGCAGAAATCAGCCAGCGAATATAAACCTAATGGTATTGCAAGATTTGCATTAAGCCTGGCAAAGCAGTTTTCAAGCTACTATCACGAAGCGAAAATCCGAGACGAGAACAATCTTGCTTTGAGCACGGCTCGTTTAGCCTTGATTGAAGCGATTCAGTGTGTGATGAAAAATGCTCTTGAGCTCCTCGGAATCTCGACACCTGAAAGTATGTAAATACAGATTTTTATATCTTCATTCCATAACACCATGACAACCCGAGCAGAACTCGCAGATCTCCTCTTTCCTCAAGTGAAAGAAAGCATAGATGACCTTTTGGCAAAATACCCTCCAAGACCTGAGGGGAAAGTGCTTCGTTTCGCACCAAGTCCAACCTGATATTTGCATTTTGGGCATCTCTATACCTCATTTATTGGGCGAAAACACGCAAGACAAAATAACGGCGTTTTCTTCCTCAGAATCGAAGATACCGATCAAAAAAGAGAAGTAGCAGGAGCCACCCAGGTTTTACTCAAAATCCTCAAAAAATTCTGAATTCAGTTTGATGAAGGACTCCTTACTTTGACAGAAGAATTTGGAAACTACGGTCCTTATGTGCAATCTCAGAGGAGGTCGATTTATGAGGTGTTTGCAAAGCATTTAGTAGCTCAAGGACTCGCCTATCCGTGCCGAATGAGCGAAGAAAGACTCAATGAAATCAGAGAAATGCAGACCGCAAGCAAGCAAATCCCCGGAATCTACGGAAACTACTCCGAATGGAGAAATAAAACTCCAGACGAACTCCTAGAAAAATTCAATGCAGAAGGTCAGACTTTTCCTGTTTTGAGGTTCCGTTCTCATGGCGATACGACCAAGAAGATCGTTTTCCAAGACCTGATCAGAGGCGAGATTTCTATGATTGACAACTATAATGATATTGTGCTAATCAAAGGAGACGGGCTTCCAACCTATCATCTTGCACATATTGTGGACGATACCTTGATGAGAGTGACGACCATCACGAGAGGTGAGGAGTGGCTGACTTCCGTTCCGCTTCATCTCCAGCTTTTCGGAGCCTTTAACTTGCCTGCACCTGAATACTGCCACTTGGCTCCGATATGTAAGCTTGATGAAGGAAAGAAAAGAAAGCTGAGCAAGAGAAAGGACCCAGAGGCAAATGTAGAATTCTTTTTTGAGGCAGGATATGCTCCACAAGCCCTTTTGGAATACATCATGACGCTCGCAGATTCTAGCTATGAAGACTGGCAAAGAGCGCATGAGAATCAGACTTTTTTGGATTTTCAGTTCTCACTTGAGAAGATGAATGTCTCAGGAGCGCTTTTTGACTTTGTGAAGCTCCAGAATATCAACAACGGCTACCTTTCCAAGCTCAACACTGCCGAACTCTATGAACAAGGACTCGCTTGGGCAAAGGACTATCACAAGGAGCTTGCCGAACTGATGGAAAAGCACGCCGAATACACCAAAGCTGCACTGAATATTGAAAGGCACACGGAAAAAGACCCGAAGAGATTTACGCTTTACAGCGATATTGAGAAAAATATCCTCTTTTTCTACGATGAGAAGCGAACTGAAATCAAAAAATCAAAACCTGACTTCCCAGAGCAGATTCCTCTTGAGACTTGGAAAGCCTTTGCTGCCGATTATGCGGAAAACTTCAGCTTAGATGGCGAGGTAACTGACCGATTTGATCAGCTTAAACTGATTGGAAAGAAATATGGTTTCGCAGGGAATAATGCGGAATTTAAGGAGTGAGGATTTGTCGGGAAAGTTGGAGATCTTGCAATGTTTCTCAGAATTCAGCTCTGCTGAGCAAAACAGACTCCAGACCTCTTTTCTGTGATGAAAGTAATGGGAAAAGAAAGGGTAAAAGAGAGGATTTTAGATGTGTAGAAATCTTCTAACGTTATTTGCTTAGATTTTCTTCTTCATGAGGTCTGTATTTAGATGTTTTTTAGTATAATGACGACTAAATTTATTGCACCAAGTAGAAAAAAACAGCGACAACTATCTTTGATCTTGGGAGCTCTGACACTGCTATTATGAGGAATAGCACGATGGCTTTATGCCGAGTTTTCCAGGATAACTATTTCACTTTGGATTCTCTCAGGAGCTTCCTTATTTTTGCTTGTCTATAATATCGCAGATTTTGCCTTCAATCCCCCAAATAAAAGAGGTCTATATCTAGATCAGGAGGGAATTTTATTTCAACAAACACTTTTAGGACGCCAAATCGGGAAGATTTTATGGAAAGATATTACTGATATTCAAATCCAAAAGAATCCCCTCTGATTAAAGGCTATTTACCTTAGCTTGAAATCTCCTGACAAATATCTTGCAAAGGTATCTTCTCAAGAGACAAAAAAGCTGATCCTGCAACAAGGTTTCCCCGTTTCTGACAGTGAACTTGAAATTGATCTTGATGAGCTTTTTGATCGAATTCAATCCTATTTTCATCAGAAACGCTAATTCATTTCTCCATTAAAGATAGGTAATTTTTACTCGTAAAAGGTAAAGTCATGAATAGCAATCCAAAACTCAAAGACCTTTACCAACTCATAACAGAACTCCATACTCTTGCACACAGAGAAACTCTCAATAAGCCACTTTATTTCTTCTCTAGAAGACAAAAAGCCCAAGTCGCAAAATTTCTTACAGAACTCTATTATGAGCAAAAACTTCTTTCTGAAGATACATATAAAGATATCAAAAAAAATTTGAATTTGATTTTCTTTGAAAATTTTAGCCAACAAATCCTTCCAGCAACAACAGGAATTATCGCTTCAGCATATCAAAAAAAAGAAATGTATCTCAATACCTCTAAAGTTCTAGGGAGAGATATTCTGGAACCGAGAGAATATATTGGAATCGTTCCTGAAGTAGCTTCAGATTTAGATGCTCCTTCCTTAGTAACAGCAGAAACGCCGCCAAACTATCAACAGCCATGGCACGATCACTGAGAAAACCGAGAGATTACCTTTTATACTTGATCCTCAATAAGCAAATTCAAAACTGAAGGAATTGAACATGAAATCCAGGCTGATTTTTGAGATATCATCATTTTCCCTCCAAAAACTTGGCATACGATCAAAAATCCTACCGATTATCCTGTTATGAATTTATCCGTTAAGCTTCCTTCTGCATTATTGGATAGGGGAAAGGTTTATCAAGGCAGTGTAGGACAGGGAGAAAAAAGAACATTAGATCAAAAAGCTGACCATGTTTTTGGACATGATTTGAATGATTTAGAAATGCCATATCACATCCGTGTTTATGTTTTTGATGAGGGAAAATCTGAACATATTGTAAGTCATAAAGGGAAATCCCTCCTTTACCCACTTGAATGAGAATACCTCGCAACTACCCAATACTTTAAAAATAAAACCTTTAGAAAAGGTGATACTCTACTCTTAGATGCGGAAACTGAGGCTTCTATCACCAATATCAATGGAAAAGGAAAGATTTACACAGTAATCCTAAAAGAAAACCGGGCAAAACAAACATAGAAACCCAACAATTCTCAGCACAGCAAATCTCACCCTCCAATTTTTCCTTGAACTTCCCGTTGATTTCCCTATACCAAGAGACGAAAACTTTTATCTTCCTACGCCAAAATGGCAAAAAACCTCGTAATCGTTGAGTCTCCTGCAAAATCACAGACCATAAAAAAGTTTCTCGGTCCTGACTATGAAGTGAGAGCTTCATACGGACATACTGTAGATCTCCCGACCAAAGAACTTTGAATCGATATTGCCAATGGCTTTACTCCCAAATACGTCGTCTCTCCGGACAAAAAGAAGGTACTTTCAGAGCTAAAAAGACTCTCTGAGTCAGCAGAAAAAACCTGGATCGCAACCGATGAGGATCGTGAAGGAGAAGCGATCGGACGACACCTTGCCAACCAGCTAAAATTGGACATAAAAACGACTCCAAGAATCGTTTTTCACGAAATCACAAAAACAGCAATAGAAAACGCAGTCAAGAACCCGAGAACCATTGATATGAGCCTAGTAGATGCACAGCAAGCCAGAAGAGTTTTGGATAGACTAGTGGGATTTGAACTTTCTCCGATTCTTTGGAGAAAAATCAAAACCTGACTCTCTGCATGAAGAGTACAGTCCGTAGCAGTAAAATTGATCGTTGAGAGAGAAAGAGAAATTCAGGCTTTTGAAGCTAATTCTTTTTTCAAAATCATAGGAACATTTCTAAGCCAAGAAGAAAAAACCTTTACCGCAGAACTCAACAAACAGTTGAAATCTGAAGCTGAAACGATGAAATTCCTCGAACTTTTACAAGGTGCCAACTACGAAATCAAAGATATCGAGGTAAAACCTTGAAAAAAATCTCCTTCAGCTCCTTTTACCACCTCAACGCTCCAGCAGGAGGCAAGTAGGAAACTTGGTTTTTCCGTTGCAAGAACGATGCAAGTCGCTCAGAAGCTCTATGAAGCAGGGCATATTACCTACATGAGAACCGATGCTGTGAATCTCTCTAATTTTGCGATACAGGCAGCAAAAGCCCAGATCGTCAGCGAATATGGAGAAAACTACTCCAAACCAACGCATTATGCGACCAAGGCAAAAGGAGCACAAGAAGCCCATGAATGTATCAGACCTACACATATGGAAAACCACATTGCAGGGGCAGATCCGAGCGAAAAGAAGCTCTATCAGCTGATTTGGAAAAGAACGATCGCTTCCCAGATGGCTCCCGCTGAGCTTGAAAAAACCAAGGCAACAATTCAGATTTCTACAACTGATAAGTTTCATTTTGTAGCGAGCGGAGAAGTTCTCAAGTTTGACTGATTTCTAAAAGTATATATGGAATCCACAGATAATGAAGAGGATGATGAAGAAACAAAAGGAATGCTCCCTAAGCTCAGCAAAGGAGAAATGCTCCAAGAAAAAGGAATCCTCGCAACAGAAAAGTTTAAACCACATCCACCAAGATATACCGAAGCAAGTCTCGTTAAAAAGCTAGAAGAACAAGGCATCTGAAGACCATCAACCTATGCTCCAACAATTTCAACTATTCTCAAGAGAGGTTACGTTGTCAAAGAAGACCGTCAAGGGACCAAGAGAAGCTATGTAGAGCTCTCCTATACCGAAGGACAAATCAAAAGAGAAACAAGAGATCAAATAACCTGAGCCGAAAAACAAAAAATGTTTCCGACTGATATTGGTATGATCGTAACTGACTTTTTGAATCAGAATTTTGCTGATATTATGGACTATAGTTTCACCGCAAATGTGGAACAAGAGTTTGACGAAATCGCAGAATGAAAACTAAAATGGACACAAATGATGGAAAAATTTTATGGACCTTTTCACGAGCATGTCGTTGAAACCACAGGAAAAGACAGAGTAAATACTGAAAGACTCCTCGGTCAGCACCCAAGCAATGGAAAACAAATTATCGCGAGAATGGGAAGATATGGACCGATGATTCAGATTGGAGACCAAGACGATCCTGATAAAAAATTTGCTTCGATCCCGACGGGGAAAACGATTGAAACGATTACCCTTGAAGAAGCGCTACAGGCTTTTGCTCTACCAAGAAGCTTGGGAAAACGAGAAGGAGAGGAAGTTTCCGCATCTACAGGACGTTTCGGTCCTTATATAAAATACAAAAGCCTTTTTGTATCGATCAAAAAAGATTCTGGGTTAGATCCTTTTTCTATCACGCTAGAAGAAGCCATTCCGATGATTCAGGAGAAAATGGAGGCTGAGAAAAATAAATACATCAATGAATTCGACTACGAAAAGGAGAAAATTCAGGTTTTGAACGGTCCTTATGGTCCTTATATCAAATATGCCAAGAAAAATTATAAAATTCCAAAAGGCTGAAAAGACGCGAGTGATTTGACGTTAGACGATTGTTTGGAGCTCATCGGAGTAAAGAAAGATTCTACGAAATCCGCTCCCAAAAAAGCTCCAGCCAAGAAAAAAACCACAAGCAAGAAAAAGTAGCCGACCACAAAGTTTCTCAACTTTAGCCTCTTTCCTATATGATGATGGACACCAAGCAATTTGAAGGCAAAAATATCGCTATTCTCGGCTTCTGACTGGAGGGAAAATCAACACTCAACTTCCTGCTCAGCAATAATTTCGCATTCAATAAACTTTCTGTCCTAGATATGAAAGATCAACCCGCTTTACAAGAGCTCGACATTTCAAATGAGACCTGAGAACACTATTTAGACCATCTTGACCAGTTTGATGTAATTTTCAAGTCTGCTGGAGTGCCGTATAGCTCCGAACTCTTGCCTTACAAAGAAAAAATTCTGACTCAGATGCAATTTTTTTTCAATACGTACCAAGGGAAAGTTATCACAGTCACTGCAAGTAAATGAAAATCTACCATGACTTCACTTATTTTCTCAATCCTCAAAAATGCCGGATACAAAGTCAAGTTAGTTGGAAATATCGGAAATCCCGTTTTAGAGGAAATTAATTTTGATGAAGAATTGGATTTTGTAGTTTGCGAGCTTTCAAGCTATATGTTGGAACGTTTAGAAAAGAAAAACTATATCTCAGTACTTGGAAATATCTTCCCAGAACATATGGATCGGCACGGAGGATTTGAGAAATATGCACAGGCAAAACTGAATATTCTCAAAGGATCAGATTTTAATATTGTTTTGCAAAAAACTGCAGAAGAATATGAACTTACAAAAAGCTACACAAACATCGAAACCTATGGAATCTGAGGGAAAACTTCACGAGATCACGGATACTTCCTGCATAATACACAAGAACTTTTCCCTACTGCTGATAAATTACTCTTGGGAAACCACAATATCCAGAATATTTCAGCTGCCATCGCAGTTTGCCTCAAAATCGGAGTTCCTATAAATATAATCCACGATACCATAAAATCATTTACAGGACTACCACATAGATTACAGTTCGTAAGCGAGGTTCAAGGGATTAGCTTTTATGACGACGCAATTTCCACCACCCCAGAAAGCACCCTAGAAGCACTCAAAACATTTTGAAAAAAAGTCGGAACCCTTTTTCTCGGAGGAACCGACAGAGGCTATGATTTTAAGCTTTTGATGCAAAAAGTACAAGAATACTGAATCCATAACCTAGTTTTTTTCCCACCTTCTGGAGAAAAAATGGCAAAACTCATCCCAAACTTCAAAGGGAAAATCCTACATACTGACCAGATGCAAGCCGCAGTAGATTTTGCTTTCCAATATACCGAACCAGGCCAAATCTGCCTCCTCTCTACTGCTTCACCAAGCTACAGCATCCGAAAAAATTTCGAAGAAAAAGGAAGACTCTTTCAAGACGCAATCAATAACTTCAAAGCATAAAAAAACTCCAACTTTCCTCCGAAGACTACTTCTCTTCACTAAACTCCATAAGATTAATTCTTTCCCCTTCTAGCTCTAGCTGATCAAGTTTCTTTTCAATAGATTCTCCAAGGTAAAGCCATGTATCCATTCCATCAACTTCCTCGAGTTCAAGGACATCTGAAGACTGAATAATTCAGAATTTTTTCCCATTTCCTTGGATTAAATAATTAAGCTTAGCGTTCTGCCCGACAAAAGCCTTAATCGTCCATCCTCTAATATCATACTCTCCTGGATAATCTACAATACAGATTTCACCCTCATTATACCTCATATCTGCACCCATTTCAGAAGCCAAGTTGATGAGACCGTTATGCGCATAAGCATATCCAAAAAATAAAGATTTTTCTATCTGAAACCCTCCATCAATTCTAATCTGCACAGTCATTCTACTCCAATAAAAAAGATAAAAACTGATCCAGTCTACAAAGTTTCGCCTCGTTTTCAAGCGCTCCTAGCCAAAAAAGTTCGGATTTATCAACTTAAGGATCACACCAGAAGCGCCAAGAAGCGCCATTCCAACAGCAACTTTTTCAATAATATCCATTCCCTTAGTATAGTTTCTAGATTCAAGTCACGCTGTCGTCATCATAACTCCCGCCGCAACGATCATCAAGAGCGACATTACAAGGATCACCGTCATCAAAAGTTTCATCATCGCTCACATCAACTTTGGAAAAGCGTTAATCTGATTCGTCTTATCACCTCCCTTGGTAGTTTCAATACAATTTCCCACAAAAGGCACATCAGTATTAAGTTTTATTCCACTACAAGTCTTCCCATTAGCAAAAATAGCTCAAAAACTGACCATCATCATCAAAAAAGCACAAATCAGAGACTTAATTACTCTCATCATATCCACGGAAAAACTAAAGCATCTCATTGATAAGCTCATTTACAAGAGTCCCATCAAGTTCACTCTTGTGCTTAGCCATCAATTCTTTCATCAAAAGTCCTCTTCCTGTCTTAAGATCAGAAATTCCAAGTTGTGCAAGGACCTCTTCAATAAGTTTCTTTGTCGTTGGCTTATCCAACAACTGAGGCAAATAGGATTCCAAAACATGTTTTTTCTCTTGTTCTTCAGCTAACTCTTCAGATTTTTGTGCCTTCTCTAGAAAAGAAATCGTCTCATTCAGGGCTTTTACCTCTTTTTTCAGAACAGCAATAATCTCATCATCATTAGGTTCTCTCTGAAGTTCAATTTTTTTATTCTTAATCTGCGCTAAAACAAAATTTAAAGCAGACTTTTTAACTTCTTGCTTCTCCTTCATAGCACATTTATAATCATCCAAGAGCTTCTCATACAACATCTTTATAACAAAAAAGATAAAATATACATCAAAACTAAGTATATAAAAACTTTCTAAAAATACAAATCTTTTATAAAAACTAACACAACAAAGCAGACAAAAGACCACTCATTTTCCAAGGAATCTGCTTGACCTTCAAAAGATAATAGCTACTATAAACGAACGACAATATTACTGCTTAAGATTTCAAAACAACAATTACATTCGACAAAAACAAAAAACTCAGTTCTTTAGCCTTCTCTCTATTCCTCATAAATCATGGAACCGTTATCTTCTCTCCTTCGCCCCAAAACACTTGAAACTTTCGTTGGACAACCGCACCTTATCTGAGAAGGAAAGCCACTTTCCGTTTTTCTTGAACAAAAAAAATTTCCCTCTTTACTTTTTCGATGACCTCCAGGCTGCGGAAAAACGACTCTCGCAGAAATTATCGCCTCTCAGATACAGGCAGACTTTTTTCCCCTTTCTGGAGTGAGGAGCAAAAAAGAAGACCTGGCCACGATCATCCAACAAGCAGAACTAAACCAAAAATACGGCAAGGCAACACTAGTTTTCCTCGATGAAATCCATCGCCGAAATAAATCACAGCAAGATGCCCTTTTACCTTTTGTAGAAAAAGGGACTATCACGCTCATAGGAGCCACGACAGAAAACCCGAGTTTTACGGTAAATAACGCACTTCTTAGTCGTTGTCGCCTCTTCATTTTCGAGAAAATCAGTCCCGAAGAAATGATCAGGTTTTTTACTTTACAAAAAGGAAAAATCAGATCTCTATACCCAGAAATCCAAATCCCTTCTGAAAGCCTAAAAACCCTAGCGTCTTCCGCGAATTGAGATCTTAGAAACGCGATCAATCTGCTAGAATCCGCGTTATTACTACTGGGGAAGGGAGAGCTTACCAAAGAAATCTTAATAAACGCTGGAACACAGCAGCTCTACTATGACCGTGACGGAGAGGAGCACTACAATATCATTTCTGTAGTCCACAAATCCCTCCGTGACTCAGATTATCATGCTGCCTGCTATCGAATACAAAGAATGTTAACAGCAGGAGAGGATCCGCTCTATATCGCCAGAAGATTACTCCGCTTTGCTAGTGAAGACATAGGTCCAGCAGACAATAACGCCTTACTCCTTGCAAACCAAGTCTATGACGCAGTACAAAAAATCTGAATGCCTGAATGCGATGTTTTCCTAATGCAGCTCGCCATCTACCTTGCAAAAGCTCCGAAATCCAATCTCGCTTACAAAATTTCACTCCAAACAAAATCCGATTGTGAACGCTATGGTAATCTGCCCGTTCCTCTCCACCTAAGAAACGCCCCTACCAAGACAATGAAAACCCTCGGCTATGGTAAGGGATATCAGTATGCACACGACTTTCCCGATGCAAAAGTACAGCAAGAACACTTTCCTCCACAACTCAAAGGAAGAAAATACTCCTAACATTTATTCTCAAGCACAGAAATTCACATGAAAAAACTTATCCTCTTTACGGTAGCGTTCCTAACGATGACAGGAAATGGCTGGGCATATACACCGTTTACTACAGCAGACCACCTACAAATTGATCGCCAACTCAACCAAAATCTTTCTAAAGCTGAAAAGAAAGAAAAATCTGATTTCTTTTCTCGTTTAGCCCAAAAATCTCTCGCCATTCGCAAGGCCTTCTCTCCTACAAAAACAAAGCTCTATTGAGCAAAGCTTTCTGCCAAAGACCAAAATGACATCAAGAGCAGGATCGCTACTATCGCAAATTTACCAGAAGAGAAGAAAAAAGAAATCCTAGAAGAGCTCTTGAAAACAGAGCAACTCGCAGAAGAAATATCAAGATCTTTACAAATCGAAAGCCGAGATACTTTCGAAGGTTATGCTAAAACAAAACTTCCTACACCAGTTTTCCGACTCCCAATTGATGATGTAGATCTCAATAACATACTTTGAGGAAAAGGCACAACTGGTATGAAGGTAAATGAATACAATATGATCGAGGAACTAGCTGTCGTCCTCCCTCCAGACACGGTAGTCAGCCTAATGAAGAAGATTCAAAAGGGAGATTTCGTCTATTATCAAATCCGCACGAGAGAATTTGATGCAGGAAGGGGTGCAAAATTTGGATATTTTCTTGATGCAAGATTCATCGAAAAAACAGCAGAAAAACCTGAAGAAAAAGCACAAACACTCCCCTCACTAGAGGACATAACAAACAAATTGCTAGCCACATCAGGTTCTGTATACGTATGGGGCGGCTCTCGATATGAAGGAATACCAGAACTTGAAAAATACTTTCCTTCAGCCACAAAACTCTCAGCCCTAGAAACCAAAAGAAAACTCATGAAAGGAGTAGACTGCTCTGGCCTTCTCTACCAAGCGACAAACGGCTTCACACCAAGAAATTCTCGTAGCCTTTTGAACTTTTGAGAACCGATAAATATCGAAGGGAAAAAAATTCAGGAAATCATTCCTCTACTCAAACCTCTCGATTTAATAGTACGAGACGGACACGTAGTCATCGTGCTGGACGAGAAAAGAACAATTGAAAGCAGAGGTAGAGGAAAAGCTCCATGAGGAATCGAAATCGTCCCAATTGAAGCCAGACTTACAGAGCTTTTTAAGACCAGATCCCCAGTTAATAATTACGAAACTTCCCAGCTTCCTAGGAGCAAAAAATTTGTCATCAGAAGGCGATTTTCTGAAAAATAATTTCATTTATTCAATAAACTGCTTAAAGTCGGAAAAATTTTCAAAAGACTGATAAACCGAAGCAAACCTTACGTAAACCACAGGATCAATCTCCTTCAGCGCAGACAAAATATCATCTCCTATTTTTTGGCTAGAAACCTCTGATCCAGCATTCTGCCAAGAAATTTCCAAATTATTGATCATCAAATCAATAACCTCGGCATTAAGCGGTCTTTTAGCGAAAGCCAACATAACAGCCTTCCTAAGTTTTGCTCTATCATAGAGTTCTTTAGTTCCATCTCTCTTGATCACGACGAGCTCGGTCAACCCTATCCTCTCAAAAGTAGTAAATCTATAGGCACACCTCTCACATTCCCTTCTCCTCCTAATAATTGTCCCTTCTTCAATCATCCTCGAATCCACAACTTTTGAATCCATATTTTTACACTTTGGACATTTCATCGCTCAATCATAAAAACTAAAAAATAGACTGATTCTGACCTCAAAAAACAGGAGTTTCTTGTTCTTCATGAGAATGATGACGAGATTTTGCTACAAATTCCTCAATATCAAAAGGATATTCTTCCCCATCCATAAAAATTTTCTTGTAATGCAAAAAATAAAACATTACCAAAGCTGTCATCCTCACATCGTTCTTACAGTATTTTTTAAATTCATCCAAATACTTCTCATCTCCTGTATCCTGATACTGCCTCCAAAGAACCTCTCACTCTGCCCCCGAGGAAAGCGTCTTTTGAACTCCAACAAGAGCTTCTGAAAGTTTATTAAGTCAGATTCTCCTTTTCGTAAGAGTTTGAAAAAAGACATAAAGATCAATACTTTTTTGGTTGAGGATCTCAATTTCACGATCCCCATACCCTACATTCCGTGCAGACACAGGATTATCAAACCAAATCTGATTAAACCCAACGATATAGCCATCAAATGCCAGCATTTCATCTACAAATGCCTTCAAGTCATCTTGCATAATACAACGATATTCCATTTTTTCGCCATTAGGAAACATAGCATAAGCAAGCAAAAACTTTGCAGATCTTAGATCATCTATCGTAGTTGTTTCAATATCGTAAACCAAATAAGGCTTATCAAGAATCTTAGAATATTTCCCAGTTTTAAATTCATCCATCAATAATTGTTCAATCGTTTTCTGTCAGATTTGTCTTTCCTTTTTGCTGACATATTTCATAACAAGAGAGTTGAGACCTCATTTCTGATCAAAAGGCAAAACTACCTCAATTTTATCCTCTTCATCAATCAAAGAAAGCTGATTCTCATGCTTAGAGATCCTAAAAACCACATCTGAACGATAAAAATAATAAAGATCATTCCCTTCACGAAAGCACATCTTGAAAAAATCATTCGCTCACTGACATTTCTCTCTCTTAATGATCGCATAGAAATGTGGAATGAAATTATTTTGAATCTTTGTTAAATCAGTTAGGGAAAATCTCTTATACATAGGAAAAAAATAAACAATTAAAAATCAACAAACTTTTCTTTGTTAATTCTTAAAAAGTTCCTATGATAATCCTGGAATATTAGGCATTCCTCCTCAATTTCCGCCTCCAAGCATTCCAGCCAGATTGCTAGGATCAAAACCGAGAATATCCTTTGTCTTTTCTGCTGCGACTTCTTGAGCCTTATTTTGAGCCTTTTGAAAAGCCTTTACCACCAATTCTTCCAAAACGACTTTTTTCGCAGGATCGAGAAGAGCAATTTCATTGACTTTAAAATCCCTAATTTTCATTTCCCCCGTCATATCAATAACGATACTACTTCATTTTTCTCAATTTTCATCTACAAACTCACCCTCTTTCGCCCTAATTACTAAATTCTTGAGTGCCTTTTGAAGCTCCTTATACTTATCATACATCTTCTTGAGCTCTCCCATCTTTCCAAAATCCATCACAATCATACTAATAAAATAAAAAATCTGACTTCACTCTAATAAGTACTTCAAAACAAAAAAACATAACAAAACCGCAAAGAGAAACAAGCCTGGATTACAAAGTACTTTCTACCTCTAAAAAAACACCAAAAGCCAATTCTCTTAGACCATTCTTGAATCTACAAGAAAAACCATTGAATTAATCTGAGTAAACCAAGACAAGCAAACAGATAAATAATCAACAGCCCTTAAAGGGAACGGTTTAATCTCCTTTTACTTTTTCACAACACCAAAATACTTAATCACAAGAAACACCAAAAATGCTGTAATCAAAAAGTCGATCAATCTAGCAAGTGCCTTTCCATACAAAACACCATGTCGAGAAAGATCCTCCAATTTATCAATCTTGAGTTTCTTAAACAAAGGAGCAAAAAACAATGGAGTCACTAAATCCTCAACAATTGTCTTCACAAAATCACCGACTTTAACAGCAATAAGGAGACCTATCGCCATTCCAACGACATTATACTCCGCTAAAAACGCTGCGAATTCTTCAATCATCCATTTCAAAAAAAAATAAAAACGAAAAGATTATACAGAAGCCTCCCTTAAATACAAGTCAGGTTGAATCTTTTTTTCGATCACCTTTTTCAACAGTTTATCCTGAAGGAATCTCTGAATTTTCGCGTTTCCATCTTTCAAAATAAAAAAATCAGAAGGCAATCCACATGCTGTATCCCCACATAGTTTATTAAACTGATCACGAAAAACAGGAAACATACGTGGAATCAAGAATTGAGCACCCTTTTCTGAAGCGGTACTCATATATTCAAGAAGCCACTGATCTACCATTGCACGATTTTTCGTAGCTTTAGGAATCACAAAGCCATAAAGCCTAACAGGCAACCCTACATATTGGTACGGAAACAAATAAGAAACAATTTTTTCCTGAGAATTCGGATCTTTCGGATAAAAAGGCACTGAAGAATGAAACATAAACTCAATTCCTATAATTTTACGAAGTAGCAAAAGATGATCCACCTGGGATGATCAAGCCGCGAGTTCTCAAAGCTTTTTCTGCTGATCCGGAGAAAGAACGTTCATTTCAAGCCATTGACTAAAAGCTCCAACATCATTAAACTTAATAAAATCTTCCAATTGTTGTGCCAAAAGCAAATTCTGATCCTTCAAGTTCGGATCATTAAAGAGCCCAAAAGAAAAGGAAGAAAGTGCAGTTTTAGGCGTCCACTGTGAAAAGTAATACTCTAACCCATCTAATCCTTCTTCTAGTCAGGAAAGTCAAACCATCACCGCAGGATCCACAGCAACAGGAAGGAAATCTGACTGTTCATCAAAGAAGCTACGCAATTGTGGAATAAAAAAGGGCTTCAAATCCTCTTGAAAACGTAAAGATTGATGAGCAAGCCCAGTAAAATCATCATACGCCAAAAGAAGCAAATCGGCACCAGAAACAACATCTCCTGTCAAAAAACGCACCTTTCATCCGTATTTTTTGGAAAATGAGTCTGCAAAAGTCTTCCATATTGGATAATCAGCAAATTTCCCAACTGCAATAGTCAAGGTTCAGGTAAACAGATTAGCTACAGGAGGCAGAACATCTCAAGAAAATTCTGATTTTTCTTCTTGTGAAACTACTCATCAAGCCTGCCCTCCCTCATCTTCGGTAGAAGAAGAGCCTCGTGGAACAAAAAAGACAAACGCAGTACATAGAAACCCAAAAATCGACAAAAAGAAAACCTGCTTAAGTTGACTCTTCATAAAGCCTAAAAAATAATAGTAAAACTTCCCAAAGCTGGCTGTTTAAGCGTTGGCTTTTTTAGTTGGAGCTTGATATGATATTTTCATACCTTCCCTTCTCCTTGAATAGTAAAAAATCTATCAGAAATCCTGACTCCATGAAGTGTATGAAACTCGTATTCCAAGAAAGGATAAAGATTCCTTCCTAAATGTCCTCCCTGCGTCCAAAGATAATTCGCCAAAGAAAAAGTTAAATAAGAATTTTTTACATTACCATTCGTTAAAATTTTAGCAAAAGTTTCCAAGGCACTCAATTGAGCTTCATTCTTAGAAATAATATTAAAACTAAAACGAGCTTGATTATTATCATGATTAAGAGGATGCCTATTTTCTCAAAAAACAATATTCTTTTGTGTTCATGAATTTTGATTAATATTTTCTTTTCTTATCAACGTATCCCACTCTTCAATAACCCCCCTGTTAAAATTGGGAGCATTAAATGGAAGCAGAGTATACTCAGTATCTCCATAGTTTCCCTTTATCGTCCATGAGGCAACAACCTGATTTTCATCTCTCCATTCCTCCCCAAAACGAGCACCAGGACAAGAAGACGTACAAAGCTTCGCTCATCCTCAACCCGAAGTTCCAGTACCAAACTTTCCAAACAAAAAAGGATTAAGTCTGAATGTTCCAACCAAAGAAAAATCTGGAACATGCAGATTAAATCCGGACATCGGAATATAATAATCATTAGACGCAACAACTCCGACGGTTCACAACGGGATAAGCTCTGTAGTTGAGTAATTCAACATATTATAATTCCTACTATCAAGATTATCTCTCGCTATAAAAGCAGGATCAACATCCCCGTTTCAAGTAGAAGGAATCCTATCAGTACTAGAATGCACTTTCCAGACCATAGTATCAGAACCATTGCCGTAAGTATAAAAGTTATCAATTCTACTATCACTACCCTTTCCAGTAGCAAGAACAGCTGCAGCAGTACTCTCTCGACCAGACTCTCAATCAAAACCAGGCCCGGTATACCTTACGGCCAAGACTCACCTTTCAAGAGCAGAAATTGCCCCATAATAGGCAGTCGAATATTGCATTACATTCCCATATGTACGCACAAAAGGAAAAAAACCAGAAAAAAGTGCCAGCAAAAGTGCTAAACTAATAATCATTACGATCAACACAAGCATCAACAACATTTTATTAGTTTTTTATCCACTAAACGATCTAAGTATACTCCAAATCTCCCCAAAAAGCAACTATTCAATATTTGGAGCTCCACATTCAGGACAATATGCAAACTGACCAGAATATTTACTATGACATTCCCTACACTCAACACACAAAGCTTCCCCACACCGAGCACAAACCTTATGAGAAACAGAATTCAAACCGCGACAATGAGGACATTCCACAACAGTCTGTTCCAAAGCCTCTCTCCAAGATCCTTTTTCTCGTTTATATACCAAAGGACGAAACGCCAAATAAAGCGGCAAACCAAAAACCGGAGTCAAAACAACTATCAAAAGGACAGAAAAAAACTGGTAAAATGAACTATCACTCCTCGCCATCGCGTCTCTCAAGGTCCAAATTGCACAAAGAAGCCAAACCAAAGCCAAAAAACCAAACAGCAAAAGCTCACGATCTGAATAAGAAGCCAAAAATGGGAAATATCCAGAAATAAGTGAAACTACATCAGTTCAAGAACCAAGATTTTGAAGATTAACTACCAATTCCGGCACCTGCGGCTGCGCCACAGTATCGACAGTCGAAGGGAGAACTCAGCTTTCCGCTATTTGTTCTACTCCTGAGAGAAAACCACTTGCCATAATATTAACAAAAAAATAAAAACTAAAAAATCACTTTCTTCAGAATTTCTAAGGAAAGGGAAAACTTTTTCAAGTCTTTCAGAATAAAAGCGATTTTTGATGGATTATCCACTTGCAATTCAAAATCAACAATCACCTCTGCATTTTCTCCGTGCTTTATAGATATTTCTGAAAGTTGCACATTAAATTGAGAAAAAACCTGAAGAAAATCTACGATCGTCAATTCACGAGAAGAAAATTTGATCTGAAGCTCAAAGTGATAACGATTTGGGCTTTCTTGGTCCCAATGAGCTTCCAAAAGAGAATCAAACGAAATAGTCTTTAACGCTTTACAATGCATAGTGTGAACTTTAATTCCTTGTCTAGTAGATTTTGCGATAATTTTATCTCCAAGCTTAGGATGACACTCCGGACAAAAAGTACAATTCAAATGCTTGTCATTATCAACAATAACAGAAAAAGTTGAATTCTGATTTTTTATCTCTTGTTTTAAAGTATCTTTGAGTTCACCAGTATCTTTGATAATACTTTTCTCCACGACATTTTTAAGCAAATCAGGATAAGCCAGCCTTACAATATTTCCATAGGAATCTTGCTTATCCAATACCATCAAAATTCTCCTCTCCACCTCAAGAGGATTATCCAGCTTCTGAATTTTATCTCTATCACTACGAAACAAAGGAAGACCCAAATCTTTCAAATACTGATTCAAACCATCAATTGCTTCCTCCAAACGCGTCTCTCTTTCTATAGTTTTTAAATATTTTAAAAGCTGATTTTTCGCTGATGGAGTACGCAAAAACTCGATCCAGTGTTTATTCGCAACATACCTATTCTTAAAGGTATTGATATTCACAATATCTCAAGTTTTTAGCTTATAGCTAATCGGTCTAATCTGTCAATTCACAATAGCATTCTTAAATCTGAGCCCAATAGCACTATGAATACTAAAAGCAAAATCTAAAACCGTTGATCCAGCAGGAAGCTCCTTAATATCTCATCTCGGAGTATAAATAAATATCGTTTTATCAAGGACCTCAATATTAAGTTGAGATTTGAACCTTTCTTTCTCAGAAGAATCGGTATAATCTGCTACAATTTTTTGAAGCTTTTGAATCCAAACTCACTGCTGCTCAGAAACCACGGTTGGAGCATTGCTTTCTGCATAAGCAAAATGAGCAGCGACTCCAAACTCCGCCACATCATCCATTTCCTGAGTTCTAATCTGAATTTCCACAGGAAAACGAAACATCCCCAAAACAGTCGTATGAATACTCTTATAACCATTAAATTTTGGAATCGCAATATAATCCTTAATCTTCTTGATAAGTGGAATATAATACTTATGGATAACCCCCAAAACCATATAACAATCACCGACACTCTGAGTAATCACCCTAAAAGCAAGCAGGTCCATTACTGTAGAAATATCGGTCTCATGATACTTTTTGGAAAGCTTTTCATATACTCTATAGGGACTTTTAATTCTTCCCTTGACCTCAAAATTCTGAACCCCTTCTCTATGAAGCATCCCTGTCAGCATTTTCACTCCCTTTTCAGTATATTTTTCTCCCTCACGAAAATATTTTTTCAAATAGCTCAAAATTCTGGAAAACTCCTCCGGTTTCATTGTAGCAAAAGAACCATTTTCGAGAAGAAGTTGAAAATGATAAAGCCCGAGCCTTTTAGCAATTGGAACATAAATTTTTAGGGTTTCTTCTGCAATTTTCAGCCTTTTCCTCTCTTCTGGATGAAACTGCAAAGTCTGAATATTGTGAATACGATCAGCCAATTTCACAAAAATCACCCTCAAATCTTTCGCCATCGCAAGAAAGGTCTTTTTTATCGTTTCCAAATGACGATCTTCTCCTTGATACCTCACTTTTGAAACCTTAACCAAGCCCTCACAAATTTCCGCTACTTCTTCGGTAAACTCAGCAGCAACTTCTTCACGAGTTATCGGCGTATCCTCAATCACATCATGCATAATACAAGCTTGAATAGATGCCAAGTCGGGCTTAAGCTCCATCAAAAAAAGCGTTGCCTTGAGAGGATGAACAATATACGGCTCTCCAGAAAGCCTCTTAACTCCAGCATGAGCAGCTTTAGTAAAAGTGTAGGCATGTTTAATACCTTCAATCTGTTCCGCTGGAAGATAAGCCGAAGCCTGAGCAATAATTTCATCAAGCAAAAAAAGCGGATCCTCATCAAAGGTCATCTGATAGTCAAAAAAACTATCTATCTCCTTGATATCCATCTCTCTAGGCAGAAAAAATAAAAGACTACGCCAAAGAATAGGAATAATTGATAAATAGTCAAGAGAAAAGAAGAATTTTTAATTAAAAAAAACGGTTCTTCAACTGACGTTCAGTTTTTTCTGACAAAGTATCAAGTTTTAGTGCCATCTCCTCATCTGGCTCATGCAAAAATTTAGAAAGTTCTGCCGTCTTTTCGGAAGCTTTTTTCATATGAACATAATACTTTCCCAATTCTGCCACAACATCTGAAAGTTCATCATTTTTCTCAAGAAGCTCTGTAGTTTTTTCTCTAAAAAGCTGGTTTTGCGCGGTCAATTCCTCCATCTCTTCTTGAAGATAACTGAGCTGTTCATTCGCAGACTTTAGGTTTTTCCTAAGTTCTGAAACGATTTCCCTTCTCTCATACTGAAAATAAAAGATCAAATACGCGATCACCGCCCCTACAACAAATCACAAGACAAAGAATCACCACATAAATCCAAAGGTCACAAAATAAAAGTCAATCAAGAAGCAAGACACCTAAAACTCAAACAAAATCAAAAGACAGACTTCACCGACTATTTTAACACCAAATGCTCCATCATACCAGAAAAGGTTTCATCATCAAGAGGAGAGAAAATTCCTTTATATAAACGAGCCATTTTAAATAGAAGAAAAGAAATCTGAATACCTGTGCCATTTTTTTCAATTTGTAATGAAGCCAATAGGGGAATATACGTAGGCACTCTATTTTTCTTCAGTTCATGATCATAGTTAAAATCAAATTCTCCAACAGAGGTCTTCATACCCCAATCTTGATCAAAAAGAAAATTTCCAAAAGAATAAAAAATCGGCTTCCCATTATAAATTTCATAAGGTCAAGGAACATGTGAATGCCCTCCAAGAAGAATATCAGCTCCAGCATCGACAAGCTGATGTGCCAAGAGAATCTGCCATTTCGCTGGTTGGAAGCGATATTCTGCTCACCAATGAAGCCCTAATACCTTCACATCACAAAGATCTTGCTCCATCGCATGAAGAGTCCCGGTCATCAAAGGCAAACTAAGCGGATTCCAGGCGAGACTTTTCTTTCCGTAAATTCAATGAGTTCAATCATAAGAAAAAGCCTGAAAACAAAATTTTATTCACCCTTTACGAGTAGAATAAAAAGCCTCTGCTTCTCAGGTAGTATTCCCCGCTCCAAAATGTCCAATTTCATGAGCAAAAAGTCGATGACGAGTCAACTCTACCCCATCTCCTCAGGCATTATTAGTGTGGTTGTTCGCGAGTGAAAGCACTAATTCATTATTCCCCTGCAAATCAAGCAAGGTCTGAATATTCCCTGTATTAGCACGAAAGGTAAAGCCTCACTTTGGCTGATCATTATCTTTAGCAGAAAACATACTTTCAAGATTAAAGTAGAGCAGACAGTCTCCTGATGCATAGCACGAAAATTGAGAAAGAGGATTAAAATTCTGACCAGAAAAGGTACGATCATACCCCTCTTGTTTAGCGAGCCATCCAATATTCCTGGAAAGCATAATATCTCCACCAACCACAAGTTGCACCTCTTCTTTTTGAGTAGGAACAACCGCTCAGGAACCCATAATAAATGATTCAACATTTAAGCCACCAAACGAACTGGCAAAAAGTAGCCCCGCTCATCACAAAAAGAAAACCACCATCAAAATCACCAATACTTGCTTCCTTACCATATTTCGTACAAGGATAAAAGACCTCCAATATAATAAGATTCCTCAAAAAAACAACCCAATCTCAAAAAAATACTCAACTTTGCAACACAAAAAAATCCCCCTATTCAGGGGGAAGTTGTTCATCATAGGAGAACTCATAATAATGAGATCCCCCAAGTGCAAGGACATAAGCAGCAAAACTAATCCCGATACAATACCAAACTCCAGAAAGAAGCGACAAGACGAACACAAACAAGAGTATCATCACAGTCAACAAGAGGATAGTACTGAAAAAATCTGAGTATTTTCTTTTCATTTCCTTATTTTTTTATTAACCCAGAGAGTATAAAGTTCAGAAAGTAAAAGTCAAGGAATTATAAACACATTCTGCTATACAAAAAATTGTCAACACAAAAAGTAAAGAAAACAAAAAAAGAAAAGTAGAGATTGCTTTTTTATTGTAGAAAATTATAATTCCAAATCTTTTTTTATTTTTCAGGAGTTATCTTGATGAGATGGAAAAACACACTGATGCTATGAATAAGCACACTAGCACTGGAAACAATATATCCAGAAAATACAAAAAAAGAAATTCTAAATATCTTATCTACCAAAGAACCCCTCGAATTAAATCAAGAAGAAAGTCTTTCAGAGAAGATAGATTCCTCACAAAGTTACAAAGTAAAAATTTCTGAATTAGAAGGAGGACCGCTGCGATGAAGCAAAAAAATAATAGATCCTACTTATGGGAACTTAATCGGAGTATCACAAGTTTATGAGATATTAAGAGAGAAATACGCCAGAGACTCAGCACATTTTACACACAAAACTTTATTCAAGAATAGCGACAGCATCGATATACCTTTGATCTATCCAGAATTAAAAAAGTATTTTCCCGAACAACTTGATACATTACTTGAAAAAGCTCCTTTTTCTAAATACAAACAAAATAAATCTGATCATATACTCATAGTCAGCCAGTGCGAAAACGGAAGAAACGCCCTCGCCTATTACGAAAACTGAACACTAAAATTAGCAACTCACGTTTCGATAGGCACAAGAGGAAACCAGACTCCAGAATGAAGATACCCACTGAGCCACGATGAGATTTTCCGCAAATCAAAAACCTATCAAAATGCACCTATGCCCTATTCTCTAAAAGTTTTCAAAGGCATTTTTCTTCACCAAGGACGAAGTGATGGTCTACCAAGATCGCATGGCTGCATTAGAGTTCCATGACTATACCAAAAACGAATCTATGAAAATCTACCCAAAGGGAAAGCAACAATCATCCTAGAAGGATTATACAAACCGACACTAAAAACACGCGAAAAAGATGCAGAAACACTACTCCCGCCAAAGGAATTGCCTAGAAGTGTTTTGATCCATCAGATCCTTTCCAACGATAGTGCTTGATGAATCTCTCCATCGCTGATGGACCCTAATTTTCTCCCTTGAAGCAAGACGATAAACAACCCCCAAACAGGCAGGGCAATCAACATCCAATCTCCTTAGTTGATCAAAAGCCTCACTTTGCTGCAAAACAGAAAAAGAAACCTGATCATGTTGCTCGGCAATAACCTCTGACAAATAATGAGAAAAATCCACAGAAGCAATAACCAAAGTTTTTCAGGGCAGTTTTTGGATATTTTCAGCCAGCCAAGAAGCGTGCTCCATATGATGTGTAGGAAGAGCAAAAAGATAAACAGTTCTAACAGTAGGGAAAAACTGATTAATCCAGCGAAAATGCTCTCCCAAACCATGATCTTTCGTATAAGTTTGCCCTCCTTTCTCATAAAAAACCCCTCCATCACAAGCAATACGATCATCTACAAAAGGAGTAGCAACAATAGTCTGATCTTTAAACCTAATTCTCCCAGAAGTACAAAGTCCTTCTACACGTTTTTGTTTCAGAAAAAAATGATTAGGAGAGAGAAGAACAATTTGATCTGGCATTTCATGAGAAGAAAAAAAACGCCCCTTCAAAAAAGAATAAAAATCCTGAACTTTTACCGGGTCAATCATAAAATGAGGAATAACAGCCAGAAAATACTGACGCTGACGAGAGATATGAGAAAACATAAAGGAAATAGAAACTGCTGAAACAAGCAAAACTGCAAGACACCAAAATCAGATTTTTTTCCTAGTAGACATAAGCATTATTGTTAGCAATATAATATTTAACGTGCCTCAAAAAAAGCACAATCACATCATTCACAACAGCCCCCAAAGGCCGAACATCTTCTAAGTCACAAAAAACATCCCATTCCTATCAATAAAAAGGGGAATTTCAAGGGAAAATCATCAAACATTCTAAAACAAAAACACTCACTAAAATTTTTTCTACAAGTTCCCTCGTTTTTATCACATCTCCGCTTGAAAAAAGAAAAGAAATTGCTATCAAAGAAACAGAATTTTATTTACTGAGATAATTCATGACAAACATGACGAAAAAGTGACCAATCATAATAAGCATCATCTATATCTTTGTAATCCAAGCGATTATCATAGGGCTTCTACGAAACGAACCAAGGCGATACATTTTAGGAGGAATCAACTTTGTAGCAACGATTTTCCTTGCCCTTTTACGAAAACAATCTAAACAAAGATCGGAGCAAAAATGAGAAGCTCCTCTCATAAGAGAAAAACACCCAACTCCTAAGGAAACAGGAGAAAAAGATTTTTTTACAAAAGAAAAAAAGGAAGAATCCTCTCCTACACTATCTGAATCCAATATTGAGTATATCAAAACCAGAATAAACCGTAACAGAAAAAATCAGACGACAAACGGAGGAGGACTTTATCGTCTTTTAATCTTTCTTCTTGCACTTATAGGATTTTGAGGGATTCTCTATATGTTTCGAGAAATCTTCGACTTCATTGCAATATTCATCTGAGCTATCGGAATGATGATCGCAATCATGGTCATTTTCAGAACTACTCAACTGCGAGAGAGACCAATTTTTTCTTCATTATATTTCCTCATTTTTTTCGTTCTTGGATGTGGAGGACTCGCAGCATCTCTTTTCTGAGGTAAATATGAAAAAATAGAAGACATAAAAAACTGAATATCTACCTTCATTGAAGGAGTCAAGGGAAAAGAAATTACCAATACCAAAACAGGAAGTAACGAATGAGAAATTGATTCAGACTTCCTCTTTGAAGGAACAGGAAGTGTTATTGAGATGAATCTTAGCGGAGAGGCATCCTCTCTCTCTGGAGAGCAAAGTTTATCTGGAGACAATATCAACCTAATCATCAACGAAACAGGTGCAGAAGCCAATGGCCTCACTTCAGGAGAATCATCTTCTTTACCTAGCGGAACAAATCTCTCTACAGGACTGAGCGTCCAAAGAATTGAAGAACCTACAAATACGCAAACTCCCGCCAGCACACAAACCCAGACTTCAAACCAGCCTTCAAACAAGACAAGCAGCCCAAACCAAGAAGTGACGATGATTGATGCCATTAAACATCTTATCAAAACAAATAATATTCCTCTTTCTACCAAGAAAAATACAAAATTCACGCACATAGCAACTTCCGACAGTAATTATCCTTATATGAAAACAGCGCTTGAAAAAAGAATGATCGGCTCTAATACCAATCCAAACATGACCGTCAGCTGTGATATTTATATGGTAATGAAAGGCTTGGCAGAAGAACGAATTACCGTAAAAACCGCGGATGTAAAAGGTGACTATCGAAATATGGCAGAGTCTAAAAACGCCCTCAATGGTTGCACAAAAGGAGCAAAATTAACCATAGCTAACTTATAGCTTTCCCATTAAATAGAAAAAACCTGAAAAAAGCGAGACGTTCTTCCTTTCCAACCAAGTATTTTTAAAGCAGAATAAAATACTTGACATTCTCTTTCCATTTCTTATACTCCAATAGGTAAGAAAATACATAAATCAATTTATTATTAGTACATACTCCATGGGATTTATTGCAAAAATGGATGATAAAAAAATTAAAGTAGATATAGAAACTACTCAATTAAAAGATGTTCTCATTTACTGCAAACCAAAGGAAAGGCTGGTTTTAATGAGAAAGTTTTGACTTGATGGAGAAAAAGAGGTTCCTCTTCAGAAAATCGGTAGAGAATACTCTCTCACGAGAGAAAGGGTAAGACAAATCGAAACTCAAGCATTAATGAGATTCAGAAGACTCATTGTAGGAAATGAAGCATACATCAACGTCCTAGAGGAAACCAAAAAAATCCTTGAGATCCATGGAGGACTTCTTGACGAGGACACCCTCCTTGCAAAGATAATGAACAAAAATGTTCAAAAGTTTTCAAAGCCAGAATTAAAATTAATTCTGATTTCCGACTTTGATATCACCTATCTCAAAAGAAATAAATATCTCTCTAAAGCATTCTATATCGAGCCTCTTTACGAGGACCTTCTCACAAAAATGGTAATTTTTAGCCAAAATTACTTCACAAAGAGAAAGGAAAGCCAAGACCTCTACGAATTTATCGGGACCCTAAAGGAGGAGTTCCTAGAGGAATTCAGAGACATCAGCTTCCTAAAAAACGATCTCTTCTATATCAACTTTTTCCGCATTGTAAAAGGTATGGCAATTTTGGATGGAAAGATTGGACTGGTAGAATTTCCAGACATCTATCCAAAAACTCTGAAGCTCAAGATCCTTTATACGATGAGAAGACTCAATAAACCAATCCATTACCAAGAGCTCCCAGCAAAAATTATGGAGCGATTCCCAGAATGCTCTATCAAAGCAAATTCCGTACACAACGACCTCGTCAAACACAACGATATCTTTGTAAACTTAGGACTAGGACTTTACGGACTCAAAGAGCGAGGATATGAAGGAGGAAATGTAAAAGATATTCTCATAAGAGTTTTCAAAAGATTTCAAAAGCCGATGACCGTAAAGGAATTAGCGAGAGAAGTGCTAAGGGAAAAAATGGTGAGTCAAAACACCATCCTCCTTAATCTCCAAAAATACAATACTACCTTTGAGAAAATCGAAAAAGGACTCTATGCTTATAGAGAGAATCCACCGCACAAAACCAAGAAATAATCCCGCTCAAGAACTGATCCTAGGATCAGTTTTTTTAAACTTGAAGTTTTTTGCGTTTTTTCTATACTAGGAAACGCTTTATCCTCGCCGCTCCAATGGAACTAATAATTACTCCCGACCAAGCCAACCAGAGATGCGATCGCTTCCTGAGAAAATTTTGTAAACCCTATCCGCAGGTCAGACTTTCTGACATCTATTCTTGGATTCGTAAAGGAGAAATCAAAGTAAATGGAAAAAAAACAAAAGAAGAAACCAGACTCCATGAAGGCGACCTGCTTGAGCTCCCAGAATCACTCCTCGGCACCAAAGACAAACAGCTTATGCTCACGCAAAAAGAAAAAAAATTCCAAAAGCTAGACCCTAAACTCATAAAATCATGGATTCTCTACGAAGACGAGCAGCGACTCGCATTTAATAAGCCGGCTGGGATCGTCCTCCACCCAAGTAATAAACACCGAAACGATCTCTGTATGAACGATTACTTAGAACGATACTGCTCGAGAAGCGAGGGACAAAAAGAGGAAAAAAATCAGACTTTTAAACCTTCTTTTTGATACAGACTAGATAAAGATACCTCTGGAGTGCTCATCGCCGCAAAAACCTACGAGTCCCTGCAATACATCAACCAAATCATCAGAGAAAGGGCAATCAGCAAAGAATACCTGACTCGAGTCGCAGGAAAATTTCCCAAGCATCTCATCATTGATAAAGCAATAGAAAAAACCTACAACGCCAAATTCGCCAGAGCTCAGATGCAGCTCAACGAAAGTGATGGACTAGATTCAAAAACTGAATGCCGATGTGAAAAAACGCTCCAGCATAACGAGCTCGGTCAGATTTCCCTCGTTAGGGTAAAGCTCTATAGCGGCAGAATGCACCAAATCAGAATCCACCTTGCAAGCGAAAACTTCCCTGTTTTGGGGGATCTCATCTATGGGAAACCCGCAATCAATAGAATTGTATACAAAAGCTTGCATATTCAGAGACAATTATTACACTGTTGGAAGTATCAGTTCAAAAACCTTAATGGAAAGCTGATTGCCTTCGAGGCTCCACTTCCTCAGGAGTTCAAACTGTTTACTTAACTTTTAGTTTATTTATACAAAATCATGAAAGTATTCAAAACTATTTTACGAACAACCCTTTTTTGGCTTTTGGCACTCGTGGGACTCCGAATCTACACGAGCTACGAGAGTGAAAATAGCAATCTCGTTCACTACCGAGCAAGTGCTTTACCAGAATCCGTAATACAGCACCTCCACAATCAATATAATTGTAGTTGTCCGAATTGCGATACCGCTACAGGCAACAACGAAACCGCTACTACAGATGAAACTCCTACTACAGACCTAGCAGCCAGTATCCCAGCGACCTGCAAAAGCTTCTACGATGGATGCAATACGTGCAATAGGCTAGCAGATGGGGGAACGGCTTGCACCAGAATGGCATGTGAAAGTTATGGAGAGCCTAAATGCTTAGACGAAGAAACTACGACAGGGACAACGACTTCCCTCCTCCCTACAGCCTCTCAACCAACGACAACTGAAGGGCTAAGCTCACTTGAAAAGAGAATCACAGAGCTTGAAAAGAATCACTGGGCACTCGTGCAGGAGTTGCAAACGATTTTCTCTACTCCAGAGGGACAGAAACTCCTTCCTGCTCCTACTCCAGTAGCAAACCCAGCCGCTCAAAACTAAAAATCTCTCCTCTTCCAAAGAGAGCGAAAAATTACGAAAAAAAACAGACATAAAAATCTGTTTTTTTTCTATCAAAACAAAAGGAGATAAAACAAATCATTCTTATCTCTCGAAAAATTTGACTTGACAAACTCAAAACGATTCCTACACTTCATCAACATACTTTACCCCCCTAAACCTAAAGCCGATGTTCCTTGCAAGCTTTGCATTGTTTACTCGAGCTTTTACGAGCTTCCTCCGCCTCAAGCGAGGACTAATTTTCTTTGCTGGAGCTTGCCTCCTGAGCGTCTTGATTCTTTTCCTCATCACGCGAGCAAGCAAACAAAGGAAACCCTTTTTCTTCGCAAATTGCAAACGCCTCCTCCAGACCGAAAGCCTAGCCTTATTACTCGCTGGTATAGTAATCACATTCACCTTGCTACCAACAGATCAAAATCTGATTTCAAACTTCTTTTCCTTTGCTCCCCTAAGGATCGAAAGTCCTCAATCAGCTTTCACTCCTTTTATGGAAGAAGTCCTCATCCTTGAACAAACCAAACCGAACACTTACATCGTCCAGACCAACAACGGAAAAACATATTTCCTCAAGACCGAGATGCCGCACCAGATAGGAAAAAGCCTGCACCTAGGAGCCACCCTAAAAACCATCGATCCATCAAAACTCTACACAGAGCTGCTTTTCAGTGGAAGCGGAGAAAACTTCCGAGACTACCAATTCAACTATGATAAACGGCTGCTAATGAAAGACATCTCAGGAACCCTGTATGAAAAATTCTCCCTTCCAGCTCAACAAAATAAAATCCAAGCATCTTGGCTCCATCATCAACTAAGCACCACCAGAACCCGACTCAAAGAACGCATCCAAAAAGTATTTCCTGACAAAGAAGCCGCCTTACTCTTGGGAATGCTGATCGGAGACAAGTCCCAGCTAGAAACGGGAGCCTATCAAAACTTTGTAAACAGTGGGATCGTGCATATCATTGCCGTCAGCGGAGGAAATCTCGTGATGATTGTCGTATTTCTCAGTGCTGTGCTCTTTTGGGTTCCTTTCTATATCAGAAATGGATTGATTATTCTCGGAGTGGTTGCCTTCGCACTGCTCTGTGGTGGGGATTCCAGTGTGCTAAGAGCTTTAATTATGGCAGTGCTTTCGCTTCTGGCAGTATTCCGAGGGAGAGAAATCAAGATTTGGAGGCTTTTGAAATATGCCTTCGTCCTCATGCTCTGCTATAATCCCTTCTTTCTGATTTACGATCTAGGATTCCTCCTGAGCTTTGGAGCGGTAATCGGGATTGTCCTCATCAACGAATGGCGGACAAAATTCCAAAAAATCCCCCCTTCCAAACCAAAGGTAAAAGAGAAAAAAATCTGACTCCCATGCTTAACGGGTTTCCTCAAGAACTACGGACTCCCAACCCTCGGAGCAACATTCGGAACCCTCCCCATTCTGCTTTTCTTCATTGGAGAAACGAACCTCACCGGCGTGCTCATCAACCTTTTGATCGTTCCTTTGGTGCCAATTATCACGATCGGTGGTTTTATCACAGTAATAATAGTCATTTGGACGCATTGGCTATGGCTTGCCCTCCCTCTACAGCGGCTCTTAACTTTTATCTTCCGAATGGCCGATCTCGCAAATAGCCGAAGTTTCTCAATCAGCATTTCTGCGACTTGGGCAAAACGAGCGTTCTTGCTGCTTATAATAAGCATTGGTGCTGTGATATACCAGCTGAGCAAAAAGGAATAACCGTTCACCAAAAAGAAACATCTCAAAATCTGATTTTGTCAATCTAGACCGAAGATAAAAAGTCAGATTTTTTTCTTATTTCAAAAAATAGCTATAATAGAAGAGGAAAACTTTAACCTCTGTAAGAATTAAAAATGTATGTCCATCTTGATGAATTAGAAAACCTTTACGCAAATACCAGCGGAGAGCTCAGCATAGCTGAGTCTGACTTGGAGGCTAAGAGACCAGCCAAGAAATCATTCTCTTTTCCGGATTTCAAGCTCCCAAAAATGAAACTCCTGTCAGAGTTAAAAATACTGATTATCCTTTTCATCATTGTTTTCTCAGGATTTTTCTTTTTCACCAACGCAAGACTCGTCCTCTTAACAATCAACGATACCTTTGCGACCGAACCAAAAGCAGCTCCCGAGGATTTAAAAATAACCTCAGTCCCAACATCTCAAGATCACATTAAGCAAAAAGCACAAAAGCTGAATGAACTTGAAGATCAATTTACGAGCCTCCAGGCAAGCTTTAGAACAGAGAAAGAACTTGCTCCTACGATGAAAGAGTTCCTTGCAAAAAAGCAAGAAACCCACAGTATTGAATTTAATACCCTCCCTCCGACAAATAGACTCATCATTCCCGACCTCAACGTCAATACACCACTTATTGATGTCCCAATCAAAGGAGAAGAGGACTTTTCAGAGGGACAGTTTGATGAGGAATTGATGCAAGGTGCCGTAAAATACCCGACTACACCGGCTCCATGAACAGAAGGAAACGCTCTTATTTTTGCGCATAGCTCAACAGAGCGGTGGAAGCACAATGAATACGGATTTATCTTTAGGAACCTCCCTAAACTCCAAGCAGGGCAAAAAATCCAAATCATATGGAATGGTCAGCTTTCAACCTATGAAATGCTCGAAAGAAAAATCATTTATCCAAAAGATGTCGCTGAATATTACCATGAATTTCAAGACCAAAAAGGAAGTTTCATCACGTTAATGGGATGTTATCCTATCGGAAGCAATGCCCAGAGGATCATGGTGGTTGCTAAAAAAATCAATAACGAAGATGCAAACGCATAAACTTCTAACTAAAATACCCAGCACAAAAGAGAATCTGCCTAACCTGAGAGGAAACATCACAGCAAGGAAATAAAAAACAGAAAAATCTGATTGTCCTTGACTTTCCCATTAAAAATACTAAGGTTAAGTCAGAATTTCTTTTTTATTTTCTTATCAAATAAATCATGGTAGTAGTAAGACCATTCAAAGGGCTTCGCCCTCCACAAGAGATCGTAGCACAGCTTGCATCTCGCCCTTATGATGTGATGAATTCAGCCGAAGCGAGACAAGAAGCTGCAGGGAATCAGTATTCTCTTCTTCATGTTACCAAGGCAGAAATTGATCTTCCAGAAGGGACTGATGAGCATTCGCAAGCCGTATATGACAAGGTCGTAGAGAATTTCAAAGCATTCCAGGATAAAGGATGGCTTGTTCAAGATGCTGAACCAAAAATCTATATCTATGGGCAGACGATGGGTGAAAGAACCCAATACGGATTCGTAGCCTGCACCAGCATTGATGATTATTTCAATGAGAGCATCAAAAAGCACGAACTCACTCGTAGAGACAAGGAGGATGATAGAATGATCCATGTGAACATTACAGATGCAAATGTAGAACCGGTGTTTTTTGCCTATCCAGCACAGGCAGAGCTTGATGGAATCATTGAAGAAGTCGTAAAAAATCAGAAACCTGAATATGATTTCGTGGCAGATGATGGATTCGGACACCATTTCCGAGTGATCAATGATCAGGCTTTGGTTGCTAAAATTACCGAGCTTTTTGCGAAAGTTCCTGCGCTCTATGTTGCTGATGGACACCACAGAACCGCTGCTGCTGCAAGGGTTGGACTTGAGAGAAGAGCAGAGAAACCTGATTACACTGGAGAGGAAGAATTTAACTACTTTATGGCAGTAATTTTCCCAGATAATCAGCTCAAAATCATGGATTACAATAGAGTTTTGAAAGATCTCAACGGAATGAGCGAAGCAGAACTGCTTGAAAAACTTCAGACTCATTTCACGGTAGAAGAAAAAGGAGAAGCTGAATATAAACCTACAGCACTTCATAATTTCAGTATGTATCTAGGCAATAAACGATACTCTCTCACTGCGAAAGAAGGAACCTATGATGATAAAGATCCTATTGGAGTGCTTGATGTGACGATCCTTTCCAATCTCGTTTTGGATCAGCTCTTCGGAATCAAAGACCTCAGAACCGACAAGAGAATTGACTTTGTAGGAGGACTTAGAGGGCTCGGAGAGCTCAAAAGAAGAGTAGATAACGGAGAGATGAAAGTTGCTTTTGCACTCTATCCAGTAAGTATGCAGCAGCTGATTGATATTGCTGACACTGGAAATATCATGCCACCAAAGACAACTTGGTTTGAGCCAAAACTCAGAAGTGGACTCATTATTCATAAGTTATCATAACAAAAAAGGCTGACCTCTCAAACAGGTCAGTTTTTTTAAAGAGAAAAATTTGATGGTCTCCAATAGACTTAGTCTTATATTCTCAGAAACCTATAACTTCTGGAAAAAATCGCCAAAAAAGAGGAAAAACAATCTGAAATCTGACCAAAAACACCGTTTTTAGTGAAGCAACAAAAGTTTCTTCGCCCAAAACGTCTCTGAAAGCACTTTGACAAAGGTTTTTTGACAATACAAGCTCAAAAAAATTTGATTCTAAATCTGAGATCAGATTTCTTTCTTTTGAAAACCTCTAATTAACCAGGCAAAAAAGCTTTCCTCAGTTGATAGTCCAAATCCCCTGCTGTAAATACGACGACAATCGTTTTTTCATCAGGGGTAGCCAAGAGTTCTTGCACTTGCTGAAAGGTATCCAGATATTCAGCTTTCACTGCTTTGGCAAAATAGGATCAAAACTCAGAAAAAGACTGAAAATGCTGCTCCTGAAAAAGCGGTTCATCAGCAAAATCGGAAAGCTTTTCCCTTGCAGTATAGATAGAGAAAATCGCACGCTGATCAAACGGAGCAAGTGCTTTTTGAAAATCTGATCGTCCTTTCAGGACTCTATGGGTTTGATGGGGCTGAAAAATAGCGAGAAGTTTGTAGTCTGGAAAGCGATTTCTTAAAGTCTCATAAGCAAGCTGGATGGAAGAAGCGATATGTCCATAGTCCGAAAAGAGTTTCGCTCAGCTTGGAAGTGTCGTTAGAAACTCCATTCTCCTCCAAATTCCTTTGAATGGCTTCATTTCCTTTTCAATCTGCTCCAAAGAAAGTTCAGGATTAAGTTCCTGAAAAAGTCCTGCGACCAGTGAAGCATTGCAATCGGTCGGTTTCCCTCGGATATGGTCTAATTCCCAATGCTTGAGCGGAATTTTCTTTATTTTAGAAAAAATTTCTGGAGACTCAAAGGAATCCAAAACGAAAGTCAGATTTTTGGTTTTTTGATTCATCTGCACGAAAGCAGACTGATAATCTGCCAAATCACGATAATAATCGGTATGATCCAGCTCAATATTGGTAATCAGAAGATATTCTAGGTCAAGATTGAGAAAATGCCTCTTGTATTCGCAGGCTTCCAAGAAGAAATAGTATTTTTTGATCAGTTCATACGGGAGTTTTTTTCCTGTGAAAATAAAGTCAAAAAGCTGGCTAAATTCAGATTTTTTATCTTCCTTTAGGTAATAACTCTTATTATTCAGATCAGGAACTAGCGCTCCTACAATTCCAAGTCCCAGCTCAGGAATCAGTTTCTTCCCTGTAACAATCGCTAAAGAGGTAGAGCTTGATTTCCCATTTGTCCCCGCAAAACCGACTGTGCGAAAGTATTTCGTGACTTCTCCGAGAAATTCAAAATAATTCCAAATCTTCATCGGAAAATGCTGTTCCTTTTTGAGCTGAAAAGCGGATTGGACTTCAGGGCTTTCTTTCGTCGCTTCGGAATAGATGAGAATGTCATCAGCTTTCGGCTGGTATTTTCCATGTCCAATGATAACTGGGATTTCTCTTTCACGAAGGGCTTGAGTAATTTGCGATTCTTGAGCATCAATGGCGATGAGATTCGTATAGCCAAGATCTCGGAGAAGATGAGCGATATTGGAAATTCAGCTTCCACCTGCTCAAAGGATAACGATATGCATAGGATTTGGGGAATGAGGATGTAAAAGGATATAAGTTGTTAGGAGCGATCGTAAAGCAATCTAATGTAGCTTGTCATTGCGAACGAAGTGAAGCAATCCAGTTATTATACTTTTCTAGATCACCACGGTCACCTTGCTCCCTCGCGATAACGGTCATTGCGAACGAAGTGAAGCAATCCAGTTATTATAGTCTTCTGGATCACCACAGCTTCGCCTCCCGATGACGAGTTTACTCGTGGTAAGGATTCGCTTTACGAGAATGAAACATTATGATTTGAAAGATGTATGCTATCTTTTCTACTTTTTCGGCTTTACCTCAGAAGGAGAGTGCTAGCTTGAGATTAGTCAAGCATCTGTTCTAAAATCTGATCCTTTGCCTTGCGGATTTCAGCTTTTCTGTCCCTAGAAGATAAGCTTTTTTTGAAGGATTGCAAAGCAAGTAGATGATTTTTGAGCTGCTCAAGGAAATCAGGATCATCCTGCTGGATCAGAATTCAGTCTTTATGCTCAACATATCGCTCCGCATTGTCTAGCTGGTCGTGGGTTCGTGGAATTGGAATCATCAATAATTTTAGATCAAAAAGTTCCTGCTCTGCAAGTGAAGTCGTCCCTGCTCTCGTGATCGCAATATCGGACTGAAGATAGAGGCGACCGATCTCTTTTTGACTCACAAAAGCCAAGGTCTCCACATTTGGAAAATCAGAAAAAAGTTGAGCGAGGTCTTGGTTGAGTTTCCCGAGAATGATCGTGAAGTGCATTTCTGCAAGTTCTGGAGTTGTCTTCAATACTTTTGCAAGAGCTTCATAGAGATTTTTTGAGCCTTGAGATCCTCACATTACGAGGACTTGTGTCTGCTTTTTATCTCAAGAAAGAGGGGAGTCTTCTGCTGGTAATAAGTCTTCAGAAAGGATTTGTCCTACGACTTGGGTTTTCGGAAGTACTCACGGGAAGCCAGAAAAATTCTTGGCTGAAAACTTTCCAGCAATACGGTTTACTAATCAAGGATGGACATCAGATTCGTGGACGATGATTTTCTTGCCGAGCAATTTCGCTGCAAATACGACGGGTAATGCGACATACCCTCCTTTACAGAAGACCACATCAATCTTGAAGCGCAACAGATAAAAAACTGACTGGAAAAGTCCAATCGTAAAGAAAAAGAGGTCTCTGACATTTTGTATCAAAGCTCAAATTCCCTTTTCTCTCCTTCGTTTTCAAGAATAAATGGAATGAAAGGTCAGATTTTTGATGCTTTTTTGAAGTTTAGAACAGGTTTCTTGTTCTAGACTGTTTGAAGTTCCAAATCGGAACATTTGAGCGATTTTTCCTTTGAGGTCTGAATGAGTTTGGAGATGTTGGATGAGGCTTTTGATTGGGAAGACATGACCACCAGTTCCTCATCCTGCTCGTGCTATATTGGGAAATTTCATAGAATGAATCATATAGTAAGTAAAAAAAGAGAACAGCCACATGCAAAATCAATCAAAACCATCCGAATTAAAGCAAAAAAGGCATAATTTGTCTGATTATCAATAAGTATTCGCAATTATCAAAGCAAAGACTTGAATACAATTAAACCTTTTTCATGGATAATGCATCTAACATAGATATTTTATGAGATATAGCTCCTCTTTTAGACTTCAAGAACTAAATCTAAGCTGATTCTAGTGAATATCATTCATCTTTTCAAGAGAAAAGCATAACCTCATTCAGAAAAATTCTAAAAAAGAAAAAACTCTCAGCCGAAGCCAAGAGTTTAATCCTAAGTAGCAATAATACTATGACTTATATACAACCTGAAGAGTTCCCCAAGTAGCGATATTTGTATAGTTATCATTTACTGTATAGTTATAAGGCGTACCATCAACTACCTGATACTTCAATCCTGTCAACTTAAGAGTTCAAGCTGCAGTAATATTCATCTTAAGCTCAGTTGATTGTCCCTTAGCAAGAGTAACCTGCTTTCCTACAGGAATTGGACTAGTAACAGACTGACCATTAAGAGTTGTTGACGTAGGATCAGCATTAACAGCAACGTAATCTGTGATAGTAATATCATCATCAGATACATTTTCAATTTTAACTACCAACTGATTATCCTTAGCACTTACTACAGACAATTTAGGGAATGCCTTTACGAACAAGTACTTAGAGTTAATAGCCTTAGTAACTGTTGGGAAGTCTCCTCTCACTTCTGCCGATGCAACTTCAACAGCAACACCATTAGGTTGACCATCAGTGTTAATATTCGTTGTGAATACTACATTATGATTTCCTTCGTTAAGAGTAACGTTAAGACCAGTGAATTCAACACCAGCAGCAGTTGAAGTAGCAGTATAGCTATTTCCATTTACTTCAACAGTCACAGACTGTCCATTCAATGCAGCAACGGAACCACTATAGTTCAACTTAAGACCTGTAAGGTTGATTGAACCATTTCTAGCAGACAATGTGAACTTTGTCAATTCAGCATTTGATCCTTCATTCACTACCTGGCTAACAGCATTAGCATTAGCTACAGATACATTTGAAGATTCTACTACAGACAATTTAACAGTCTTTACAGCTGCAGTTGTTGCAGTATTTCCGTTAGTATCAGTTCCTTTAGCAACTACGTCAAATACGAAGTCTCCAGTCTGAGTCATTGTAGGAGTAGCATCAATTCTAAACTTAGAAGGAGTTTTTGTTGCAGTTCCTACATTGTAGAATGTTACAACATTATTTCCTCTTCTATAAGTTGCATTAGATACAGGAGTATCATTGATATAGAGCTGAAGATCAATTTGTGAACTATCAGTAATTCCAGTAGCATTAAGTCCAGAAAGAGTTACCTCAGTTACATTAATATCTCCCTTAGGAGCAACCATTTCTCCTTCAAAGATTGTCTTGATAGAAGATTCAGTCAATGTTACTTTCTGTGTTGAAGAGGCTTTATTCTTAAGAGTGAATTGAGCTTCTTTTACATTAATCTTAGCAATTTGTACTGCACCAGCGATATCATTTCCTTTCAAATCTTCTGAGTTATTAGTATATTCACCCTTTGCAGAACCGAAAGCCAATGATCCGATTGTTGTTGGAACAAACTGAACTGAGTTATGTGCAGGCAAAGATTCTAATGAAGCGATAAGCTTAATAGAAGCTGTCTTATTTACATATACATCATCAAATACGAAAGCTGTTCCATTTACAGTAGATGCATATCTAGATCCTCCGATTTCAAGAACAAGAGATCTAACAACACCTGTATTATTTACAGCAAGAGTCATCTTAGGAAGCTTGATTGGTTCAGCAACAGTAAGAGTACCATCTGCGATTACAACATCTGAAGATCCACTTCCTGCATCAACTGTTTTAGGGAATGCAGCAGTGTTTGTAAGAGTAACTCTACCACCATCGATCTTGTAATTCTTCATGATCCATGAATTATCCTGAATAGGCTTATTCATAGTAGTTCTAAACTTAGTTGAAGCTTCATAAGCTACCAAGTCTCTATCCTTTCTAAGTTCAAGTTGAACAGTATCACCAACTCTTTCTAGAGAAGCTACTTCACCCATTACAGTATAAACAACTGCTTTTCCTGCGTTGATAGTATCTTCAAGAGTAATAGTAATGTTTCTTCCATCCATAGATACAGACTTAGAAACTACTTTATTATCTCTCATAACCTTTACATTCTTAAGAAGAGAGTTAAGATCTGCTGTTCCGTTGTTTCTGAAAGTAACAGATTTCAAGAATACATTTCTATCGTCTCCCTTAGCTTGATTTGAAACCTTGAATTGTCCAAAAGTCAATTCTGATTGATTTCCAAGCTTGTAAACAACATTACCAGTTCCTCCAACATTAGAGAAATCAAGAGCAGCTACATCAT
Organism: SR1 bacterium human oral taxon HOT-345; assembly: GCA_003260355.1. GTDB lineage: Bacteria > Patescibacteriota > Gracilibacteria > Absconditabacterales > Absconditicoccaceae > HOT-345. The sequence continues at coordinate 122,443 of MPSQ01000002.1, read as the reverse complement.
ATTTAGCAGTTCTATAAGTTGAAGTTACAGCGTTGTAAACAGCATTTTTAGCAGTAGAATCTACACCAATAAACTTGAATGCAACTTCTGCACCTGCACTAGCTCCGCTAAGTTCTACAACTAGATCAAGCGTTTCTGATGACTTAACCTTGAAACCTTTGTTGAAGTTAGTCATAACTTTTCCATCTGTAGCTACAGTTCCTCTAGATGATACAGCGATACCATCCTTTTCGAACCATACACCTTTGATGTCTGATCTACTAGAAAGACCAACTCTTTCCAAAGTAACTGAATTAACAGTTACATCATTAGTAGCATCAAATTTGATAGCGTTGAAGATAGAAATACCAACCATAGGAACAGACCTAATCTGGTTTGAGTAATCAACTACGTTGATATTCAAATCTCCAGCAGTATTATTAGTTCCTGTATTAGTAGTATCTGGTGTCTTACCCTTACATCTAGCAGGACAAGCATCACCACCTAATGCACAAGCCAAGATCACAGCAGGATCCTTACATTCAGAAGGAGTAACTACATTAACTGATCTCATAAGCATAAGCATTACATATCCTCTAATTTCCATTTGATTTGGAGTATCAATCATTTTCATGATTCCAGCATCTCTCAAAGCCTCAAGATGATTCTTGTAGAATGGAGTAGCTCCATTGTACTTGTCTCCCCAAAGAGCTCTAGAAAGAGTTGTTCCAAATTCACCTCTTGTTACTTTATCATTTGGTCTGAATTTGTCAATTCCTTGACCCATCAATCCCATCTGACAAGCTTTCTTTACATAAGTAGCCAAGTCTCCTTCAGCTGTGTGTGCATCTGAGAAAGAGCAAACAGCAGTTGTGTCAACTTTAGTACCCATTTCTTTTTCAGCCCAGTTAGCGATCATTTTTGCCAACTGACCTCTAGTAAGTTCACCGTACATATTAGCATTATCAATAGGGCTCATAGTAGTAATACCCTTTGAATAAGCGTAATTGTAGGCTTCTTGTAGTTCCTGACTGTATGAAGCAGCACCAAGTACTGATACAGGAAGAACTGATGCAAGCATTAACCCTCCAGTCAAGCCTGCGAACATTTTTTTAACGTTCATTCTTTGTGTAAATTAAATATAAAAGCTTTTTTGGTGAGGAATATTCCTCATCAAGAACGTACTACCTGTTGTCCATAGAACAACGAATACTACGACCATCAAAAGACATAAATCTGAATCTTTCCTCTAATCAGAAGCTAAGATTCCGATTTATTGAGTTTTTCAAGAGTAGAATACGAATGTTAATGATCAACAAGGTATGAGTAAGCCGTTTCTATGTCTCCACATAGACAACTTACGAGTGATAATACCAATACCGAGATTAAAATCAAGACAAAGTTAGACGATTTCGACATTAAACTGTCAAAAGCTTACATCTGCTTAGTAAAAGCCAACCTTCAAAGAGGAAAAGCTTCCACCTGTCCTGACTTTAGAGTAGAGATACCTCACTCCTACATCCTTACACAGATGATTACGCAATTCACATTTATTTGTGACTTTTTTTTTATTTTTTTCTCACAAAAACACAATAAAGCCAATCATAAAGCCACCTTTTACAACACAAAAACAAGCGACAAAGTCCACCGAAAACACCACAAAAGAAAAAGAAAATATTGACAAAACAAAAAAACTGATCTTTAAGATCAGTCATTATATACAAAATTTAAAAGCTATTCCAGCTGTTCACAATAATTTTTTGCAGCATCTTCCTGAGCTTTCTTCTTGTTTGTTCAGAAACCTACCGCAAGCACCTCTTTTTCAGCAATAATTTCAGAACGAAAGAGAAGCACATTTCACTTTTCATCAACCTTCTCATCATAATCATTATAAACAGGCAAGTGTTTATAGAATTTTTGAATATGCTCCTGTGCCATCGTCTTATAAGATTTTACGGGACTTTTGGAAACCTCATTAATCTCAGGATAGATACTATCAAGCACAAATTGCTCCATAATAGGATAGCCCATATCAAGTGCTAGATATCCAATCAATGCTTCCATTGCATCAGAGGTAATCGAGGCTTTTTCACGGCCTCAATTCCTTTCTTCCCCTTTACTAATAAAAAGCTGATGATGAAGTCAGATTTTTTTCGCTACTTTACAGAGGGTTTCCTCCCTTACGAGAGCAATCTTATAAAGTGTCATCGTAGATTCCGGCATCTCAGGGAAATCCAAGAAAAGCCTCTTCGCAATCACCGATTCCAGCATAGCATCCCCGACAAATTCCAGTCTTTCATTATGATCATATGCCACTTTAAAATCTGCCGCATAAGACTTATGCACAAAACAGCAACATAAAAGATCAGAATTCTGAATCTTTTCAAGCGGTAATCACAAAGAAGAAAGGAATTGTCTGAGACGAGGAAGTGCCTCATACACCTCCTCAGGCAAAGAAAGAGAATACATAATAATAATGAATAGCTAAATTATTCACGATGGGTAAGTACAAGTTCATCATACTTGAAAGGCTGTTCTTGCAATCCACTAAGATAAGAAGCCCCCAAAATCAGCTGAATATCCGCTCAAGTAAACACTTCTACTTCATTCCCATAGTCGTCGATGATTTTCTTCACCACTCCTGTATTATACACAACCTCATCTATCGGCACAAAGTTCCTCATCGCTGTAATAGTTCCTTCAAACCCTTTTGCCTCAGCATTTTCAGTATTGATAATCAGCCTCGTAAGTGGAAGAGGATCTGTGTTGTCAGTAGCAATCACATCCAATCCATACCTTTTCATCTTAGAAGCAACTCTACTGGCCACCCTCACATTTTGCATCTTATTTGAACGAAGAAGTTCTTTATCAATACCATTATCGACTTGAATTTTCGCATTCTCTAGGAGAAATCTCTGAAGATGGGAAATAAAATCCACATACTCATGAATCGCCTTATAATAAGTAACATTATTAACCGTAGCCCCAAGAGGAAGCAAGACCGCAGCCCCACCAAACAAATCTCTCTGAGGCGCATAGAGAAAACTTCCTTTCTGAGTAGTTAAGTTCTCATATCCATAAGAAGTATTAAGTCAGAAAGAAAACGGCTTTACTCTATCTAAATACTGAATTGTCCAAAGCATCTCATTGAGTGAAACATTAGTGTTAACCATTGCTACATAACCAGAATAGAGCTGTTTTGCCTTTTCCAAGCTAAGGTTTCCTCCTGAAAGCATTTTATCCTTAATTCCCTCAACAATAAGCTGCTGCCTATAAGAACGATCAAAATCTGACGCATGTCCAGCAGCATGCCTAGACCTCGCATACTTAAGTGCTAAGGATCAATCCATATGCTGAAGTCAAGCTTCTACATGCAAAGGTTCATATCCTTTGAGATTAGCGTCTGGGAACTCATAATCATGCAACGCATAAGGAACATTAACATCAATACCACCTAAACTATCAATAACTCCCTTAAATCCTCAGAAGTCAATCGTCGCATAATAAGGAATCTCTAATCCTGTAATCTTCTCTAATTCTCTAGCAAAGCCAGATCAAGCCTCAGGAAGACTCTTCGTGCGACCATAAAGCTGAGTAAATACGGCATTAATCCTTGAATAACCTCCAAGTGGATTCTTCACATAAAGATCTCTTGGAATAGAAAGCATACTCACTGCACCCAATTCTGGATTTCGTGAAGCAACAATGATCGAATCCGCCAAATACCCTCCACCATGTGCAGCGCCTCCGTATCCCACCAAAAGAACATTCACATTTCAGTAAGCATCTGTCTTCATCGGCGTCCCAACAGTCTGACTTACTACTTTTACAGTCTCTTTCGCAACTCCTACAAAGAATCCCTTAATAGTATGTGCAAAAGAATGAATCAGAGCCAAGATCACTACCAGTGCAAAAACAAGAATCCCACATTTTACCAAAACCGAACCCGATGATTTTTTAGTTTTCGTTTGTCAAAGCTGCCTTTTTTGCATAATCATACAACGATAAATAAAAGATACAGTGAGCGAGTATAGTGATATCTCCCAAAATTTCAAACCACAAAAAAAGAAAATATCTTCGACCTTATTTCACCTTTAATAAAAGAAAAAATCTGAATTTTCTGGAGGAGCGAGCTCTTGTCTGGGAGATTATTTTACCTATGACATCAGAAATACTGGAGGAGATAGATTGACAAACTCCACTTTTTCCAAACAGCCCCACCACAAAAAAACATTCATTTTTTCTCCAAATCGCTTAGTCTAAGCAAATTTTAAAAGTAAAAATGGAACAAAACGACGATTTGAGTGATTTACAAAAGTGAAAATGAAACGACTAAATAAAAGCCTACCCCTTCCACAACAAAAAAAGCCCAACCTCACAAAGAGGATCAGGCTTTCAGTATTTTTTCATCATTTATCCATTTTTCAAAGCAGCATGTGCCGCAGCGAGTCTTGCGATAGGCACTCTATACGGACTACAGCTTACGTAGGTCAAACCTACTCTATGACAGAAATCTATAGAAGCTGGATCTCCTCCGTGTTCTCCACAGATTCCGAGTTTGATAGTTGATCTGGTTGCTCTTCCTTTTTCTACAGCGATCTTCACAAGTTCTCCTACTCCTTCTTGATCAAGCGTCTGGAAAGGATCTTTTTCAAAGATGTTCTTATTTACATAATCTTTGATAAATTTTCCTGCATCATCTCTAGAGAATCCAAGTCCCATCTGAGTAAGATCATTCGTTCCAAAAGAGAAGAATTCCGCAGTTTCTGCAACTTTATCAGCAGTTACTGCTCCTCTTGGCACCTCAATCATAGTTCAGAGCTTGTATTCCACGTCTACAGCATATCTATCCATCGTCGCTTTCGCTACCTTTCTTACGATGTCAGCATTAAAATCTAATTCTGATTTGAATCCTACGAGCGGAATCATAATTTCTGGATGAACATCGACTCCTTCTTTCTTGAGTTCACAAGCAGCAGAAATCACAGCTTCAGTCTGCATTTCTGCGATTTCAGGGAAGGTAATTGCCAATCTACATCCTCTATGTCCGAGCATTGGATTAAATTCATGGAGAGAAGCTATTTTCTCATGAAGTCTTTCTACACTCACACCAAGTTCAGTAGCAAGTTCTGCAATCTGAGCTTCTTCTTGAGGAAGGAATTCATGCAAAGGAGGATCCAAAAATCTGATCGTTACTGGCATTCCTTCTAGAGTTTTCATCAGTTCATAAAAGTCTGATTTCTGATAAGGAAGGATTTTTGCAAGTGCCTTCTTTCTTCCCTCAACATCTTCCGCAAGAATCATCTCTCTTACTGCCTTAATTCTTTCCTCAGCAAAGAACATATGTTCAGTCCTACAAAGTCCAATTCCTTCAGCACCAAACTTCTTAGCAGTAATAGCATCGCGAGGCGTATCAGCATTAGTTCTAATTCAGAGTTTTCTATATTTATCCGCCAACTGCATTAATTTCTCAAAATCTCCACTAAGTTCTGGATCCACTACTTTTAATGCTCCAGCAAACACTTCTCCCGTTCCTCCATCAAGAGAAATCTGATCCCCTTCTCTGAAAGTCCTTCCATGAACAGTTACCGTCTTCGCAACTTCATCAATAACAAGCTCTCCAGCTCCAGAGACACAGCATTTTCCCATTCCTCTTGCAACTACCGCAGCATGAGAAGTCATTCCTCCTCTCGCAGTCAAGATTCCTTCAGAAGCAATCATTCCTTGAATATCTTCCGGTGAAGTTTCTAATCTCACAAGCACTACTTTCTTTCCATTCTCTTTCCAATCATGAGCAACATCAGCAGAGAAAACGATCTGACCCACAGCTGCACCTGGCGAAGCAGGAAGTGCTTTCACAAGAAGTTCAGCTTCCTTTTTAGCCTGAGGATCAAGCTGAGGATGAAGCAAGCTATCAAGCTGTTCTGGCTGCACTCTAAGTACAGCCGTTTTTTCATCGATAAGTCCTTCTCCAAGCATATCCATAGCAATCTTCACTGCCGCAGCAGCAGTTCTTTTTCCACTTCTTGTCTGGAGAATATAAAGTTTTCCTTCCTGGATCGTAAACTCCATGTCTTGCATATCTTTATAATGCTTTTCCAGCAAGTGATAAATATCACAAAGCTCTTTGTAGCAGTCAGGCATTACCTTATCAAGCTCCTCAATATGTGCTGGAGTTCTGATTCCAGCTACCACATCTTCTCCCTGAGCATTCATCAAAAATTCTCCGTAAAATTTATTTTCCCCAGTAGAAGGATTCCTTGTAAAACATACTCCCGTTCCTGAAGTTTCTCCCATATTTCCAAAGACCATAGACTGCACATTTACCGCAGTTCCAAGAAGTCCTCTAATATCGTTGATTCTTCTATAAATAATCGCTCTTTCATTATTCCATGAGTTGAATACCGCATCAATTGCCATTTTAAGCTGTTGTCTTCCATCATTTGGGAAAAGTTTCCCTGTATCTCTCTGTACGACTTCTTTATAGAGTCTTACAACTTCTTTGAGGTCGTCCGTATCAAGTTCTGTATCCAGCTTTACTCCTTTTTTATCTTTTACAGATTGCAAGGCCTTTTCAAAGTCATGATGAGGCACTTCCATCACCACATCTCCAAACATCTGAATAAATCTTCTATACGAATCCCAAGCAAACCTTTCATTTCCTGTCTTGGTAGCAAGTCCTACTACAGATTCATCGTTAAGTCCAAGATTCAAAACCGTATCCATCATTCCTGGAAGTGAAGCTGCAGCTCCAGATCTTACAGATACAAGCAAAGGATCATTCGCATCACCAAGCTTCTTTCCCATTCTTGCCTCAAGCGCTTGAAGCTGTTCTTCTACCTGTTGATCCACTTCTGCTGGGTAACTTTTATTGTTTTTGTAGTAAATATCACACGTTTCCGTCGTGATAGTAAATCCCGAAGGGATTGGCAAACCTAAACTTACCATTTCAGCGAGATTAGCTCCCTTTCCTCAGAGGATTTCTTTCCCAACACCCTTTCCTTCCGAAAAAGAGTAGACATACTTTTTTGTTTCTGACATATGCTACGATATAGTAAAATAAAACAATCCTGACTATAGGATTTCGTTTTGAGTTTGCAAGTGCTTTTTACTTTTCTCATCAACTGAGGCAAAAATAACGTTTGACAGAAAACAAAAAATTTCTAAAAGTAAGGAATTCTCAATCAGATAAACCATAAATACAAAAAAAGATCTTTTTAATTGACATCCTCTCTGAAATCATTACAATCAAGTCAGAAACAAAAAAAATCAATAGACCAGGTGTTCAAAGTCTAGCTCTACACAGAGTTTAATAGGGACACAAAAGAAAATATGGCAACAAAAGTTATAGATTTTGAAAACAAGTCGCTTTATGAGCTTAGGAAAGAGATAGTAGAATTTTTAAAAGAAAATCCAAAAATCAAGATTATAGAATCGGTCATGGACTATGAAATCCCATATAGTGTTAAGGGACCAGGGACACTATCCCATGAAGGACGTCATTGTATGATCTTATTTTATGAAGAGGGTGGATAAGCCCTCTTTTTCTTTCGACAAAAAATTCTCCTCTTCCAGAGAAATACTAAAAAGAAAAAGCTGATCTCCATCAAAGAGTCAGCATTTTTCTAATAAAAAGTCTATCGAAAAGCTTCCTATTTCTTAGCTGTAGATCTATGAAGCATGAGAAGCACTCGACCTCTAATTTCTTGCATCATAGGAGTAGTATCCTTAAGGATTCAAGCATTTTTCAGAGCTTCAAGATGACCTTTTGCCCAGTTTTCTCCAGCTTGGTTATACTTATTTCCATAAAGTACTCTAGAGAACACAGTAGCAAACTCAGCTCTCGTAACAAGCTTATGTGGTTCAAAACGAGCCAATGCTGTTCCATCATGATGAATTCCCATAATCTGGAGCTGATAAGCGAGCTGAATATATCCAGCTAAATCTCACAATTTCTCATCAACATCTGCATACTGAACAGTTCCTGTCACAACAGGCTGTTTCCCTAAAATCTTAGTCACATACACTGACATCATCTTTGCAAGTTCTGCTCTGGTAAGTGGCTGATCAAGTCTCGCACCTGAAATCTCTCTAATAGTCGTAATATCTTTCCCACATGCCCAAAGGTAAGCTTGATTCTGTTCATCTGAAAACTGAGATCCTTCAACAGAGCAAAGCGGAGAAGTAACCTCTCCTGAGTACACACTTTCTACAAAGTTTGATACTGGAACAATGCTATTTCCAGTATTTGAAGATGAAGAACTTGAGCTACTTGAAGAAGATGATGAACTACTTGATCCACCACCTCATCCTCCTCAACCTCCTCCTCAACAAGTATAGGCCCATTGAGCAGTGAGAGTAATATCTCCATCAGGCATAGTCGCTGGAAGCGCTGGCCTCCATCCGGCAAATCTATGACAACTTCTTGTAGGATTTGCAGGAGCTGTAACAGGAGTTCCATAACCTTGTACAACTGGCGCTACAGCAGTTCCTCCATTAGCATTAAAGGTAATTTTATATTTCTTTGGTGCATAGAATCGTCCATAATCAGGCTTAGCTGTTTGAAGAGTATATCCTATCACTTTCGCATCTTTTTTAATCTCATGATAAGCCTTAATTGGTTTATTCTTATCTACCCAAGATGGAACTACCGCATGATCAAGATCAGGAATAATCGTACCTGTTGCTGTACTAGCTCCTGCAGATTTAAACGCTCCTGCTCCGAAAATTCCATCATTCTTTGCTCTAAATACTTTTGTCTGTTTGTCTCAAGCCGTAGCCATATTTACAAACAAAAGCTTCTCTCCAGCTACCTCCTTAATTTCAAGAAGATTTGTGGTATCAGTAAATTCTAAGATCTTGTTATATACTGTGGTCATTTCAGAGCTCACACCTGTCACCTTTCTCATCAATGCATGAGTTTCATTGAGCTTAATTGTCTCCCCATCCAAAGCTACAGGAATATAACTTGTATTACTACTACCATAAAATTTAGTTGCTACTGGACAATCTTTTACCTGATATTTTGAGTCAGAATTTTTGATTGAACATTTATCAGAAACAGTATATAAGGCAACATCATTAGAAAATAGTCCTCACTTCACAGTAATATTTGCTTTTTTGAGATCATTTCCATTAGAAGCCTTGATAGTTCAATTAAATTTTCCATTTCCCTCAATAGAAAGCTCAGCCTTCTCTTCCCAGTTAGGAGTACTTTGTACCCTATTAGCTGGACCATATTCAATATCACCATCTACACTTCCAACAAAATCACTAGCAAACTTTACAGAAACTCCTCCATCATAATTAGTGCTCATTCAATACCAAAGATCAAAAGCAACACCTCACTCTCCAGCATCAATATGAGAATCTCCATGAACATTTAATTCTCAAAAGTTATTACTAATAGCATATACAGGCAGATTCTCAAGATCCGCTGCATCCAAAGTAAAGTTTTCCAATGTTAACTTCGCATAATTTTGAATAATCATATGCACATTAGCATTATTGGAGGTCAAAGTTCAGTTTTTTAGAGTTATTTCAGATCACTTTTCAAAATGAGCTGCTTGAGACTCAGTACCACAAGATCCTACCGCATCTGCAACATTATAGGTATGTCACTGAAAATCAATTGTAACCTTTTTTGGTCATGTAGTCTTTTGCTCAGAACTTCCAGTAGTACATACATGAGCACCAACTGCTGTCGTATACAACGCCTTTCCAGCAGAAATATCCTTTGTAAGAAGAATAGTATCCCCATCACTAGCAGAAGCTATCGCATCTTGTAAAGTCAAGAATCCCTGATTTCCAATTTTAGCCTCTCCAGCAATAGGAGCATAAACATAATCATCTGCTATAAGAAAGTATCAAATAAGTTTACCCCCATTTTTTACCTCAGCATATCTAGCAAAAGAGCCTGAAAGATTCGTCCAATCTCCTTTCGAACTTGCACTAAGATCATACGCAAGAGATGGAGATCCAGACTTAATTACCTTCAGTGCTTTTCTATAAATAGAATCTTTCTTTTCAAAAAGAGGATATCATGATTCATTAAAAATCACCTTTTCTCATCAAAAATCAACCACTTGAGACTTCGTATTCAAATAATAATCCGTTGTATCAGAATATTGCAATTTAGTACCGGTATAATCAACCGTTCCATCATCTTTCATCAAAAGAGGAATCTCATCATCAGAGCCAATAGTAAAATATTTCACAAGCGTAGATCCACCTACATTCATTCCTAAGCTAGAAATTATTCCAGCAGACAATTCACCAGACATATGAGCACCTGTTGCAGACATCAACACATCAAGAGATGGCATCACCACTCCTGAAGCATCTACCACTTCTCCAGTAGCTTGAACTACTTCTTCAAAAACCTGTGCTGCCGTCCCCGTTACACTCTCCTCTGCAGAAGCAGAAGCTAAATCCTCTTGTACAGAAGAACCCTCAATTGCCAAGCTCTCTCCTTGCACAGTTGAAGCAACAGACTCACCCTCCTCCGCGAGTGAAATCCCTGTTGGCACAAAGATATTAGCCTGCAACATAACGAGCGACATAATCGCCAACCCTTTGACCATTTTCTTGTCTATCATGATAAGGCATAAAAAATAAAAACAAAACATCAGCAGAAAAAACTGACTAGAAAGAAAATTTTTTCCACTGAAAACACTCTTAATATAGGGATGTGACACCCTTAATTCAAGAGAAGTTTTCTCAGTTCTAAAGCAAAAAATCAAAACATCACCACTTATCCTTCAATTATTTTACAAAAAATGAGGTAAAAAAAATTGACATTTAAAAAATTTATGATTAAAATAATAATAAATTTAATTATAGCAATAAAAAATGAAAAAGAAATACCTATCTATTCTGCTCTTAGGAACATTACTTCTCCATTTCGGAACAGGGAAAGCAGAAAATTCAGATCAAAAATTAGATTCTATCTTCGAAATCCAAGACTACGTAGAACAAACACTTAATATCAAATCCTCAACAATCTCAAGCAGAAACTATTTCCCTCTTATCAAAGAAATCTTAGAGAAAAAGTGCCCCTCCGAGAGCATAGATGAAGCCAAAAGTACTCTTGAACAAACCCTCCCTACTCGACAAGAGCTAATAAGCCAGATTTCTCCTAATAGAATCAAGTATGAATTTGAAAAAATCAAAACCTCAACATTGCAAATCCAAACAGAAAACCCTACCGAATTTTGCAAAAAAAAATACATCAGTTATACCTTCCTAGAAATGATGAGAAATCAGAATCTTTCTCACTACCAAAATGAACAAGAACACCCAGCTGCCAACCCTAGACAATCGGAAAGAGAAAATTCCACTTCTCAAAACCAACAACCAACAATAGAAGTCCAAAACAATACAAAAAACCTCTCATGACTGGATCTCACCTTTGCAGAACAAACGAAGCAGTTCGCACACGAGGAACTAACTAATTTACTAAGTTTAGGGATTTTAAATCCCTACGACCAAGAAACGCTAAATAATCATATTGAAATCAACTATCTCCCTTGATGCAAAAAAACACATGGCTCTTTTCATATCCTTCAAAACAAAACGACCAAGGAAAAAAAATTCAAAACCCTAAAGCTCAACATAGCAACCTGCAACACCGCAGAATATCAAGCAAACTACAGAGCATATTTCAAACAAATCCTTGCACATGAATTAGGACATTACATCTATTTTTTCAGGGACCAAAATAGCCAAGCTTTCGATACTATTTGCCGAAATAACGAGCAAAATACCTGCAATTCCAAAGGATTTTTCAGCGAATACGCACAAAAGAGCAAAGAAGAAGATTATGCAGAAAGCTTCGCCTATCGATACAAAAATCTCGAAAAAGAAAAAGAATTCTGATCTGCCCCAACGAGCGAAACGATCCACCAAAAAGAAAATCATTTCAACCAGTTGTTTCCCTTCCTTTAACAGCTATTCTAAATCCGAGAAATCATCCAGTAAAACAATTTCCTCAAATACTCCTCAAGAAGATGCAGAGGATTCAATATCGGGAAGAATAGCATCTTTTTTTGGGAAGGCAGAAAGAGAAGAGTGCAAGCCTGAATTTTGATAAGTAAAGATTTCGTTACTAGAAGCGAAAAGGACATTTCCTCAAGAAAAGAACAAAAAATAACCAAAGAAAAGCGGCGAAACAAACAACGAACACCCTCAGATCAAAAAAGCCATTCCCTCAAAAGAGATAAAACAAAACATCACTATGAAGATATCACAAAGAAAATCAAGAACAAACACAAAAAAAAGACACTCCCAGAATCAAACTAGGAATGCCTTCAAAACAATAATCTCATACCTGTGGAACGACAAAGTATGAGACAGGATGCTGGATCACATTACTCATTTCTATCGTTAATGAATGCAAAAGCCAGAGACTTCCCAGATCATCAGCAACGATATATCGAGTTTTCGCATCTTGAAACCATCGCTCAGGAAGGATAATCATCACTCGCTCTCCCAAAAGAGCCATAGAAACCTTTCGCAAAAAGTCTGATTTAATCGGAACTTTTCTAAGACAAAAGAGATTGGAAACGACCACCAGGAGATCGGAAAACTTCGATTTTTCTTCACACTTAATCTCGGAAAAATTAAAAACTCCACTAGAAAGAACACATCCAGAAGAAGCAATTCTCCGACCAAGGTCTGGCAACTTTCCTAAGAGGAAACTACCAGAAATAACCTTTAAAGCAAAAGTATCCATAAATGTTTATTTTTTTAGATATTTTTTATGAAAAGAATATTATCAATTTTAAAAGAAAAGTCAAGAGATAAAAAAAGCTGAACCTTATGAAGATTCAGACTTCTTTTTTTGATCAATCTCTACAGAATTATCAAGCAGTTCCAGAAAGAGAAGTAGTTCCAGAAAGAGAAGTAGTTCCAGAAAGAGAAGTAGCTCCAGATAGAGATACAGCTCCAGATATTACATCTTCCCCAGAGAAATCATCAAACTCTCCTGAAAATCCTCACATAGCTCCACCTCCCATTAATGCACTCCAAATTTCTTGAAGATTCTGAGCATCAGTAGGCGCAGTAAAAGTATGATTAGCGATTTTCTTTGCAACGAAATCTCCGTCTACATCTACTCCCACTTTATCTATAGTCAACTTAAACTGAGGTTGAAGAGAGAAACGATTTTGACTCAACGTAGCAGAAATCTTTCATGAAAGCTTAAAGAGTTGCTCTTTTTGAATATCTTTTCCAGTTTTTTCAGCCACAAGATCCAACTTCACACTTCAGATACCAGCTCTCTCAGCAACAAGGGTTACTTCCACTTGTCAAGACCCATTAGCAGATGGAATAATCGCCTTAGCTGTCGTTACCTTACCTTTTACTTGCTGACTAAGCTTCATTTTAAGATCACCCATTGAGAAATCACTATTTACTACTACAAAATCCACCTTATCTGCAGAACGAATCACAAAATAAGCTTCAGTATTCTCAAATTTTATACTAGAAAAAATCTGATCCAAAGTGTCTTTCATTTGCTGCTGTTGAGCAAGCAATACTTTATTTCCAGTAGAAGCCACATCTCCAGTCTCATTCAAAGCATAGAAATCAAGCACAACTTTCTTTATTTCCTCTAGGTTAAAATCTACTTTCCAAGCAGGATTTCATTCATAAGTAGTTGATACCACTCCCGTATAATAACTTGGATTCACTGCATAAAGTTTTTCATTCTGCCAAATATTAGCATTAGTCTCTGCTGAAGTCCTAAGCATTTCCTTAATTTCTGGAACATCCAAAGTAAGCCACTTATTCTTAAACATTTCAACCATCGCTAACGGCATTCCCCCAGCATCTTTTGGATTTGTCTCCAATACAAACTCATTAAGCTTAAAATAGAGCTGATAATCCTTCAAAAGCGTATTCAAGTTCACTTTCGCATCCAATTTCTGAAGATCTCCTGTTTGAGCATCTTTCTGATCCATAGTAAGATTAAGACCTATGTCAGACTCAGAATCTTTCGTCTTATTATCAGATACACTCTTCACATCAAGCATAACTTTTCCTTTACCTCCATCAGTCTGCACATCTACCTGTGCTTTAAGATTTGATTCAATTAGCTTCTCCTGATCGCCCATAAACTGTAATACATCTTTTACGATAGCATTCTGCTTATTATACACTTGTAAAGTCTCCTCAAAAGAGAGATTTGGAGCTTTCCCACATCATGCAAGCGTTATAGCAACGACAGAGACAAAGCTTAAAACTCCAACTTTTTTTAACTGCATTTTTCATACCATAAAGAATTAAAAACCAATATCTAGATCAACTAAATATTTCTCCAGCAAAATATAGTCATCTGGGATCATTTGTAAAGCTCAAGTTTGCTGAAAGCGAGAAAATCTAACAAAAAAGGATATATTCTCACCATAATCCTTATTTTTCCATCGTTTACCCTCCAAGCGAAACTGTTTCTGCAAAAAGGAAAGTTTTCATTCAAAAGAATTTATTCACCACATTCCAGAGTAAGAAATCTGATTTTTACCTTTTTTCAGTTCTATTTCCAAGGGTTCTCACTTTATCCCTGAAAAAGTTCCCTTAAAGACATTTCCATCAAAACTTCCTGAAAACCCAATCTCTTCTCAGAGATAATCCCATTTAGTCTGCCTAAAATATCGGACACCTCACTCACTTTCTATGCTTCAGCTAAGAAAGTGAATCCTCTCTCCATAATATAAAAGATAGTCCTCCAATTTTTCACGCTGAAAAAGGGATCAAGAAAAAATCTGTGGAAATAAAAGTAATTCCTCAGAAGGAAATACGAAAACATCTTTATTCCATGGAATTTTTATCCAATGATGAAGGAGATCTTTCGCAATCAATTGAACAAATTGTGAGCCTACATTCCCCTCTCCCTGAGAAAAACGAAACCTTTCCGGATAAAAATAAAAATCCATATCAGCTCCCCTAAATTGGGAAAGAAAAGAAAGAAAAAGCTGGTTCGTCAAACTCGATCAGTTCGTTTGAAGAGAAAGATCTATTTCCCCTCAAAATTCTTGACCAGAATACGCCATAAAACCCGTTAAATTCAGACTTACCACGCGAGATTCTGTAGAAGCAAGCAGTTGACCGTCACCAGAAAAGACTGATTTTTCTCCAGCAAAAGCTTCATTTATCAAAGAAATCATTTGATTCATTCAGATCAAAATCCTTTCATTTTTCTCTTCAGGAGAAAGTTTTTTCCAACTACAGGCAGAAAAAAAGAAAACAAGACCGAGAAAGACGAAGGAAAAAGTAATTTTTTTCATTTTTTCATCAAGATAAAATAGGTTACTCCCCTACCGAGAGGAATATACAAATTTTGAAATATAAAGAAAGCCCTTTTCATTTTCTTTTAAATTTTTTGACAAATAAAGACTTTCTCTATATAATTGGAATAAAGTATTTTACTTTTAAGGGCAACGCTCATGAACACAGTAAGAGTCGATATTGATTCCATTTTAGCCGGGATTGCAGAAAACCCGAATATTTCCGATCTTCATCTAACCTGCTCCGGGAAAAGTTCATATAGACTGAACGGGGATATCATCAAAGATGAAAAAATTCCGATCATCAACAGCGAAAACATGGAAATCATCCTCAAACAACTCTTTCAAAATAATGCCCAAAATTTTGATAAGTTTATCTGCGACAAAGAAAGCGATTTTGCATATGAGGGAAAAGATGGAACCTCTTATAGAGTAAATGCCTTTTTTGAAAAATGAAAAATCTGAATCGTAATGAGGAAAATCAATTCTCGCATCAGAACGCTCGAAGAGATGATGTTCTCTAATCTCGCCGAAAGTATAAAAAGGAACGTCCTTGCAGCAAAAAAAAGGACTTTTCCTAGTGACAGGATCTACAGGAAGCGGAAAATCAACATCACTAGTAAGTATGATTGAATATATCAACAAAACAAGAAACGAAAACATCATCACGATCGAAGACCCTATCGAATATATCTTTGAAGGAGATAAATGTAGTATTTCACAGAGACAGGTAGGACATGATACCTGGTCATTCAAAAACGCACTAAAAGCTGTAATGAGAGAAGATCCGGATATTATTTTTGTAGGAGAAATTCGTGATACTGAAACTGCAGAAACCGTCCTTAGCCTAGCGGAAAGTGGACACCTTGTTTTTAGCACCTTGCACACAAGCTCAGCAAGTCATAGTTTGAGTAGATTCATGTCCTTTTTCCCTACAAATATGGAACAAAGTATCGCCGACAGACTTTCAGATAGTCTCATCGGAATCCAATCTCAAATGCTCGTAAAAAGAACAGATACCAATACGAGAATCTGAATTTTTGAGCTCTTATTAAACACAGTCGCTATTAAAAATAATCTCAAAAAAATGGATCTTGGACAAGTTGATTCGACGATCGAATCCTCAAATCCACTAGGAATGATTTCAATGAAACAATATGCAAAGAAACTCGTAGATAGACAACTCATCAACCCTAAAGACGTAAAACATCTCTTTAGAGTAGAAGAAAGAGCAACCGAAACAGACTAAATCAGAATCTATCTGTTATTTTATAAGGTATAGCCCAGAAATAATGCAGGAAACTTATAGCTGAAAAAGTGGGATGAAAAGACTTTCAAGGGATGAGATCAGAAAAATGAAAGAAAATATGCAAAAAACACCACTCATCCAAAAGCAAGCTGAACAATATCACAATAAAGAAAGTAAAGAAGCTGAAGCATTATTGAACAAAATAGAGATTCCTTCAGAAAAACAATGATGAAAACTTGATATCCAGCCACCAAAGAAAATCTGATTCTTCCAAAAGATTAAAAACTATTTATTTTGATAAAAATACCAAACAATGAATCCAGTATTACAGCAGTATCTACCACAAGAGCTACGGGAAATCGCAGCAGATTTCAAAATTCCTGAAGCCTTCTTGGTAAATAACTCAAACCTTATTCAGCTTATCCTAAAATCAAAATCTCTCGCCGAATACGAAGAGAAACAGAATTGGTTTAATCTTTTACCAATTATGTCTCCTGAACAAATAGAAAAACTCAGAGATATTCTCACAAGAGAACAACAAAAACTTGAGGAAATCAACCAAAAATACAGCCAAAAACAGGCAGAAATTTCCGAAAAATACCAGCAAAGTTTCAATCCTGCACTCTATAGCCAAGCACAGGCAAAAATCCATGCACAAGAAAACGAAGCAAGAGAACAAGAAATGATTGAAGCAGACAATTTACTGACTCAAATGTAAATATGAAAATATCAATAGCCAAGAAAATCAGAATTTTTAGTTTTATTCTTAGTAGCTTAGGAAGTATAGCAGTCTTTTCTCTATGAATCGGATACGCAAAAGGACAAGCAGGAAATACTAACTGAGATTTTCTTGAGCAAGCATTTACACCTGCCATCCAATCTGATGCTATCGTAGGATGAGATAGTATTGGAACTGACAAAATGAGTGTAGGAAAATACATCCTAAAAGAAGGAACAGAAATAAAAATCTGATGAAAAAATAAAGGAATCAATCGTAGACCATCACTTATTATTAGTATTTCAAAGTTCTTGCTCAGAATGACAATGGTCCTAGCAGTAACCATGATCATTTACAACGGTGTTCATTATGTTATCAAAGCATCTAAAGGAGAAAATCCAAAAGAGATCCTAAACAACATCCTCTATATCTGAGTCGGAATATTACTTGCACTGTTTAGTGTAATTATTATCAGATTGGTAAGTTCTATTGGATCAAGTAGTTTTAATGAGATTTCTTACCTCTCTAGCTCAATTTTTATTTCCTAATCACACCAAACCTGATGGTCAAAAAAGTATTCTCCACCGTCATCCTCGCATTGTTTGCCACGCTCCCTGTCTTCGGGATCAAAGTTACTGTTCCTCAAGGACACGCAGGAGACGATCTTCCAAAAAAACACGTCGTCGATACCCAAGAGGAAGGAATATTTCAGTGAATCAATATCATCAATAAATATCTCCGATGGTCTTTTGCCGTGATATGCACCGCAGTAGTTGTTTACGGAGGATATCAACTCATTACCGCCAATGGAGACAAAAAAGCCATGAAAAAAGCCGTCTGGGCGTTAATGGGAGCTTGAATAGGAATTACGATTGCAATGCTGTCTTATACAATAGTAAGTTTACTGACAAATCTTTAAAAAAAAATAATAAATCTGACCACAAAAAAACTCTTGATCTTGCTCATCAAGAGATTTTTTTATAAAAAAAAGGAATAGCTGATACTTTGGCTTGTTCTTAGCTGAATAGAGCAGTTTTCCATCAAAACACTCAAAAAACTTACAAACACAAACGAAAAAATAGAAGCAATCAGCAAAAACTCACTCTGGAATTGAGAATAAAATGACAATTTGGTTGAAAATACCCACTGTAGCTTGGAGTAAAATGATGATTTAAATGAAACGACAAAAGTTTTTTCCACTAAAAATAAAGTTTA
Source organism: SR1 bacterium human oral taxon HOT-345 (assembly GCA_003260355.1). Lineage (GTDB taxonomy): Bacteria > Patescibacteriota > Gracilibacteria > Absconditabacterales > Absconditicoccaceae > HOT-345. The sequence goes on along the minus strand of MPSQ01000002.1, from coordinate 103,998 downwards.
TTTAAAAAAAATCCGAAGAATCACAAGATTCATTCAGATTTTTTATCTCCTTATCAATGGCAACTTTCTTATATCTCTACGCCAAACTAAGCAAACTGATTCCTAAATTCTACAGGAACATTCTGGTTCACCATTCCAGAGATATAGTAGTTAAAATCTCACATAGTGATATAGCTTTTCCCTCTAGCTAACTTTCTATGCAACCCTGCAAGTTTTGCAGCAGAAATAGTACTAGACTGAAAAACATAATTAGGATTACTTGAATGATTCATAGCTATCGGGAAAAAAGTATAGAGATAAAGATCTTTGAGAGACCTAAACTTTTTCCCTGGAGAAAGTTGATAATACTTTTTCACATAATCAAGCTGTTGAACAGCAGACATAGATCTAAGAGCAGAAACTGTTGTTCCCAACTTTGTAGCAGTACTTGGCATAATTTGGATCAAACCTGTCGCTCATGTTGATTTATTGGCTATAGCAGGATTGAATGTTCCTCAGGTTTCTGATGCCATCAGCGCCATTAATCGATTAGGATTAATATCCAGTTCAGCTGCAATTTTCTCCATCTTCTGCTTAAAAGCTTTCTTCTGTTCTTCTGTTCAAGGAACCTTATCATAGAAAAGAAGGCTTCCATTATATCCATGTCTTCACAAAGCTTCGTCTAACTGATCATTGTTTATATCATTGCCAGATTCTGGTTTTTGACCAATATTCTCCACAAAATTATTGATATTTTCTGCAGAAGGATTTGGAGAAATAGGATTCACTACAGGCTTATTATTTCCAATAGGAGTAGATCCATTAGGATAAATATATCTATTCTGCCCATTTTGAGTTGCTAGTGCTGCATCAGTATACTGATCAGGTAGAAAAACCTGAGCCTCCACACCATCTATCACATCATCTTTATTAAGAGCAACCCCTGAGAGGAGAATAAACGCTAAAGTATCAGCATTAGGTAGTGAAGATAAGGCTTTAGGATTCGAAGCAAAACGCTCCAATCCCTCATGGAGATAAGTATCCACAAAAGCTTCTCTTTCCTGTGGAGAGAGTTTTCTTTTGAGAGTAAGCTTCGTTTTTTCTCCAACCTTTGCTTCTTGCACAAAATCTTCTCCCTTAAAAACAGGACTTTTAGTCATTTTCAAAGTAGAAAGATTTAAAAGTTCAGGTTTTTCATCTATTTTTTGAAGAATCTGACTTTTTATCAGAGGCATATCCAGAGCAAACTTCTGCTGAGCAGCATCCTCCACTTTGAGATTATGTTGATCAAGAAGTGTTTTAGCCGTAGTAGCTTGAAGAGCTTTCTTCTGCATATAATTTTTATAAGACTCAGCAATATATGCTTTCTGAGGCTGTTTAAGCTCCCTCTCAAGAATCCTTTTTTTCCAAGCTCTTTCCAATCCCTCAACTCCTCCAGAGAAACCAAGCAAACCTAAAACAACATTAAGAGCACCTCCAAGTGCTGGAGTTTTCCTGATTTGTTTCCAAAGATCAAATCCTAGCGTTGATTTCAAAACTTTTGAAGTATTTCCCAAAATATCCATACTATCAAGTAGTTTATTTCCTAGAGCATCAATATTCTGAAAAACACCGTCCGCTTTTTCCAAAATTCAAAGCATTTTTTTCATAGTCTCAGGAGTTTCCACCATTTTGATAGATCAAAGCTGTTGTTTCATTTTTTCCTTTCCCATTTGGAAAGCCTGCTGTTTCTCTTCATTAGAAAGGTTATTTTTAAGAGCACGCAAATCAAACTGTTCCCAAGTAATTGAATCAAGTGAAATTTGATTCGGTTTTGGACTATCCTTTGTCGTAATATCTTGCTTCCAGAGAGGATTTTTGAGCACTTTTTGATAGAATTCATAAGGATCATCCAACTTACTTAATTGAGCTTGATTTTTTGGTAAAGCAAGAAAGTCTGTAAGATTCAAAAGCGTCTTTCCTTGACCAAAAGAAAACGAAAACTTCTCAGAAAAATCTTTTACCTGGGTTACAAGATTCCCTAAACTACTAAAATCCATACTAGATAGCTGTCCCAAAAAATTGATATTCGTCTCATTTCCCATTTGAGCCAAAGTCTCCATCAAAAACAATTCCGTAGCAGGAATAACTACCTTCTTGAGATAATCTGGAACTGGTTCAGTCAGCCCAATATTTAGTTTTCTAGCATAAAACTTTGTTAAAGCAATATTTATCTTCCTAAAAACAAACTCTAACCTTTGTTCTGGAGTTTTTCCTTTCAAATCAGGATAATCATCAAATTGAGGATTCTTCAATATAGAAAGCATGGTATTTTTGAGCGGAGTTCCATCAAGAGTATCCAAAGTCACAAGCTCATTCATTCCATAGTTCAAATTTTCTATAGAGGTCTTTACATTTCCTATTCATTCTTTAACAAAATCTAATGAAGAATCCTTTTTCTCCACTGGTTCTAGTTTTTTATCAGGGAAAGTCTGAATCTTCTCTTTAGTTTTTTGTTGTGAAGATAGAATCTTCTCGGGCACCTTCACATCATCTTTAGAGTTTTTAGGTTGAGACCAATCAGTAGGGAAATCAATAAATCTATAATTCATAGGAAGAACATAAAGTATATAAAATACATCTCTAATTGTAGCGAAAATAGCTAAAAAAGCAAAAAATCAAGTTTTTTTTTCTTGACAGAATAGTACTTTTCAGTAGTATGCATATAAATATCATGTCAACCTTTATTTTCTAAGATTGAACAATGAAAAAAATCCTTGCATTTCTGCTGATCACTTCGCTTTTTTTTCAGCCACTTGCAATTTTTGCAGAAGAAATGGAATCTCATCCAGAACCAACGATTTCAAAGGAAGTTTGACAAACCTGAGCAGAAGAAAATAAGCCAGAAATCCAGTCATCACAAAAGAAATCAGAAGAATCTTTTTCTTGAAATATCACAGAAACAAACAATTCAATAACTGGAGAAAACATAGAAAACATCTCTAGTGAAAATATCTCTGAAGAGGAAAAATCATCTCATGAAAAAAGCACAGAGAAAGTAGAGGAAAACAACAAAGAATCAGACATTGAAGATAAAGTTTGAAACTTCACACCAGAAAATGAAATCATCAGCCCAGACACCTCTGAAATAGACACTCAAAAAGATGTAATAAAAATCCAAAATCATCAACCGATTCTCCTTACATCTTGAAATTTAGAATCTTCAAACGAAGATGATGAACCAACACTCATCATTACAGAAGCTTTTTCTGACAAAACAAATACACGAATAGAAATAAGCAATACTAGTCATAAAACATTTTCATGAATGATTGAGCTTACGTGAAACCTTAGCCTAACAAAATGAGCCAACAAAAAACAACCATTGCTCTACAACCTACAAATTCCCTGAGAAACTTCTATCGTCCTAACACAAAATAGCAAGTATTTCACAACAAATTTTCCAAAAAAAATCATCAAAGATAAATATACTTTCAATTGGAAAAGTTGACTAAATCTGACTTTAACCTATTGAAACAATAAAACTGACAGTCTCATCGTTCACCCAGATTGGACAGAGTTTTTGGAAGGGAAAGATAACTCTTTCGAAAAAGTGCTCATAAACGGGAAACGACTAACTACGAGGACAACCATCGACAGAATCAAAAACATAAAGTGAAAAAATCGGGTTGCGAATCCATGAACATTCTTCACAGAAGCTGAAAATGCAAAAGACATATCTCTACCCAAGGAAAAACAACCTTCAAATGAAGAGGAAGGAACAGACATCCCCATATCCTGCAATACCTTTATCGATCGCAATAGACTAGAAGTACAAGAAATTTTCCGAGGAAATAGTGCTTATCCAGCTTTCATAGAATTAAAGTGGACCGATACTCCTGCAAAATACAAAGAAATAATGTTAACAGGAACGATTTTAGCCAAAGAAATAATTTTAGAAAAAACAGATTTTCGAGAAAAAAACAATACCTTCATCATCAGTAAAGATGAAACACGATACGACAAAGGAATCGACAGTCAATCTAATCCTGACTTTAATCTACTATATCAGACTTGATACCTAACAATTCAATGATTTGATGGACAAACACGACAAGTTTTAGACACCATTATTTTGACAGCAATTGCTCCAGAAAGTTCCAGCTATACAAAAGGAGAAAAAGCAGAATGCTTTCCAATATTTAATACAACTGGAGACTTTTCTCCTGGATTTGAAAAAAAATTCCTAGATTTTTTCAAAATAGACAGCAAACCAAAAATAGAATATATTACCATCAATTGAGGCGGAAGTTGTCACTGCCCATCAAAAGAAGAACTCTGCACTTCAGAAAGTAATAAACAAGAAAAGCCTCCTAAAAACCAAGAAGAAAACAAAAAAAATAAAAACTCAGAAAACAAAAATCAAGAAACCTCAAAAATAGATATTAATACCTACCAAATCAAAATAGAAGATATAGAATATGATCCTCCTGGAGCAGACACTAACGAAAGCATCACACTGATCTTGACCAAAGGTGAGGAATTAGACCTCAGTCTATTAACCTTGGATATCAACGGGAAAAACAAAAAGCTAAAGGGTATCCTTAAGCAAGGAATTTCTGAAACATTTAGAGGAAGTTATTGATTTCCTAATTCTAGTAAAAATGGAGATACCATCACTGTCCATTTAAAATATAAAGAGACTATACTGGATACTTATTACTATAAGATCTCTCCTAAACAAAAAAAAGAAATCCAAAAGCTAGAAGGAATCAAAGTATTCTCAATCATTGATGGCGACACGATAAGATACAAAGATGAAAGTGGAAAGTTAGCATCTGTTCGCCTTATCTGAGTTGATGCACCAGAAAGTAATACTGCAAGATACAAAAAAACAGAATGCTATGGAAAAGAAGCAAAAGACTACCTTACACAAAGACTAAAAGGAAAAACCATAGAGCTTTCTTTTGACAAGGGACAGGAAAATACAGATAGATATGGAAGACTTTTAGCATACGTATCACTAGACGGGAAACTCATTAATGAAGAACTTATCCGCAATGGATACGCAAAAGAATACACCTACAAACAAAGTTATGAAAAACAAGAAGCTTTCAAAAAAGCAGAACATGAAGCAAAAAACGAACAACTAGGAATACGAGATCCAAAAAACTGTCCAGATCCTTCGCTAAAAGATGAAGAAAAGAAAAATAATGTTGAAAATCTAATCATAAAAATCCAAAACATTGACTATAACCCCAAAGGAAGTGATAAAAATAATGAAAGTATCACACTATCTATCTTTGATAAATCAAAAATGATAAAATCTTTAGATTTTAATAATCAATTTTGACTTTTCATCTTAGAAAAAAATGTATCAGGCATGAATCTAAGCTTTGAAGATATTGAAGGAAGTGGAAAATTCAAAGACCTAAGCTTTTTATGAAATATTGAAATAACTAATCCTCTTATCCTAAAAGGCGACTTTTGACTCCCAAATACAAAATCAAGCTGTATCGCTCTAGTTCAAAATGAGCATCTTTTTGACATTGCATGCTACGATATTGAAAAGAAAACAGAAAAAAATCCTGAAAAAGAGAGTAAACAGAGAGAAAAGGAAGAAGAATGATTATCAGGGATTATACTTAAAATTCACAGCATAACACCTAATCCAAAAGGAAAAGATCTAGGCAAAGAGAAGATCGAGATTTCTTTTACCGATGAAACAAAAAACCTCCAAAAATTATTGCTCTGAAGCGGATTCTATCTCCTAATAAACCAAAAAAATAAAAAATATCTCTCATGAGAACTAGAAGAAGGAAAACCAAAAATTTTCGAATGAAATTTCAATTTCCCGAATACCAATAGCTGTATTTCAATAGGAAAAGGGAATCAAATCTTTGATACTTTTTGTTATACCAAAACAAAAGAAGGAGTAACCTATACTTCAACTAATGAAATACTACAAGATTTCACTACAGAGGAACGATCAATCATAAAAGCTACAAAACTAATCAAAGAAGGGAATAAATATTGCATACAGTACAAAAATCAGAATTTCACCTGCCGCAATATTCCAAACACAAGGAAACAACAAGAAAAACAACGAAAGATAAAATCCCAAGCACGAGAATCAGCATTTTTCTGATTAGAAAATATGCTCAAAACAGAATATTCTCCACGATACCAACAAACAAAAGTAAGTGAATACTTTTCCCTTGCTAAAAAGATGAAGTCAGATCTAAAAAATAATATTTTCTCAACCAACATAGACGAGGATAACTATGAATGGAAAGCTTTTCCAAAAATCTTTGAAAAAGAAATAGATCAAAGCCTGATCGATACCTCCGAAAAAATCTTAAAAAAAATCTTCTCCTCAGAAATAAGATCACACTATGAAGAGAAGAAACAACAACGAATAGCAGCACTTCCAGACACAATCTAAAATAATCTATTCTTCAATCTGGAGCGTTATCTTTTCAGGAACAAGAGCTTTGGGAATAATAATCCACAAAATATTTTCCGGAGAAAGTTTACTATGAATTCTATCAAAATAAATCTGAGCAGGAAGATCGATGATTTGTCTAATCTTTCCTCGATAACATTCTTCTTTCACAGGCAAAAGATTCTCTTTTAAAGGTGTTAAAATCCTTTCTCCCTCAAGAATAAGCTTATAATCTTCAATAGTAAGACGTATAGTTTCCTTTTTCACTCCTCAAAGTGGCATAATAATAACAATTTCTTGAGAAGATTCATAAATATCATAAGGAATCAATGGTGAATTGTCCAATTGCATAGTTTTATCGTCAGGAAATTAGTAAAGCTTCATAATTTTTGTTATAATTTTCTTTTTTGCCTCAGGATCTTTGATATAGTGCAAAACAACTTCTCCCTGATTGTCCCTATCTCACTCTGAGAGAAAAATCAAGTTTCAATTATCAAAAATATTGTACCAAAAAGTATTTTTTTGAATAGTAATAGTTTTGATATTCTTTACATAACTAGATTTGATATCTCTCTTCAAAGGTCAAGTCTGATTGTATCTCGTAAGATACTCGGGAGTAACGAGAGAAAAATCCATAACATAGTCCAAATAATACTTAAACAGCGGAGCAATAACAAAAAGATAAATGATAAACAGCACTCAAGTAACAATATACTTTATATTTCAGAAATCCTCCAGACCAAGATAAATAGGAAACTGAACCAAGATAAACATAATCGTCCATCAAAAAAATGGAACAATCACCTTCGAAAAAAAGAAGAGAAAACTTTTATTGAGAATAAAAACATTCTCTTTTCAAAATTTATCTACGGCTTCTTGGTATGCCTCTTGTTTCCACTCAGTATCAAAGTTAGAAAAAATCTTCATAGTTCCAAGCTAAAGAACTAAAAGAGAGAAAAAGTCGGGAATAATCTCACAAAAACTCTACCTATAAGATGAGAATCTGGGACAAGATAATTCGCTCCTTGATAACAAGACTTTGAAAAACAAGAAAGAGAATCAGAAGTGCTTCCTCTATGATCTCACATGACAAAATACCCATTACTCACTTCAAATTCTGTCTTTTCTCACTGAGGAATCGTTTTTGTATCAGGATAAAGATACGGTTCATCTAAACGGAAACAATACTGCCCATTCGAAGCCTGAATATCAGAAACAGGAGCTTCATTATTACAAATATAGGTCAAATCATCTACAAACTTTACTGTCTCTCAAGGCAAGCCAATAATCCTCTTAATATAAGGAATATTCTTGCCAGGAGGCACAAAAACAACCACCTGTCCCCTCTCTAAAGTTCAAAACCTCTGAGTCAACTTTTCCACAATAATCCAATCATTAGATTCAAAGGTTGGAAGCATACTTGATCCGACCACCGTGTATGGAGTCCCAATAAAAAACCTAATAAAAAGAATAATTCAGAAAACGAATACCAAGAAAACAATCAAATCAAAAGTTTCAAGTCAGAATTTTAATATTTTTTGCTTAAAAGACATCGATATGAAAAGGTTAAGAAGTAAGAGTAAGTAGAAAAACCATACAAAAAAGCCTTAAAAAGGAACCTCACTATCAAAATCAGAGAGCGGATCAATCTCTACTTCATCTGAGTTCGAAACTTTCGTATCAAGGAAAATAAAATTATCAATAATCACTTCTGTAGAAAATCTATCATGTCCTTCAGTATCCTGCCATTTTCTGGTTCTTAATCTCCCTTCAAGATAAATTCTCTTTCACTTAGTAAGATACTTTCCAAGCACTTCTGCAGTATTCCCATAGGCAACACATCTATGATATTCAGCATCTTCCAAAACATTTCCTTCTTTATTTTTATACTTTCTATTGGTTGCAAGAGTGAAATTAACGACAGCACTTTGAGTGCTCTCTATAGTCTTGACCTGTAAAGTACTCGTAGACCTCCCAATCAACATTACCTTATTCAAATCCATCTCACAAACACAAACGGAATAAAAACTTCTTCATTCAGTGATGAAATGTAGTTATTTTTAGGAAAAAAGCAACTAAAAATATCTCAAAAATACCCAACTCCCCAAAAATATAGCTCCAAAATCTCCTGCTTTCGCCTCAACTCTAAAGAACCAAATTCCAAAAACAAAAAAAATCTGAATATCACATCAGACTTTTTAGTCTTTACCTAGAGCGGGACTTGAACCCGCACGGCCGTGAAGCCACCAGATTTTGAGTCTAGCATGTCTACCAGTTCCATCACCTAGGCATAAAAGCAAGAAGTAATGTAAAGATTTTCCAAGCAAAATCAACCCTTTTTCATGGAGCGAGTGACGGGACTCGAACCCGCTGCCTCTTCCTTGGCAAGGAAGCGCTCTAGCCAAATGAGCTACACCCGCATAGAAAGGGAGTATTTCCTACCCCCAGCAAAAAAACTTACACCTCAATAATTTCCAAATTTTTCTCTTCTCTCTTTTTCTTAACCCCAGAAGTCATAATAAAATTCGTTGGTCAAATAATCAAAAGAAGCACACCTACCACACAACTCAAATCTCCAAAGTAAGCATCATTCATAGGATCATTTAGAAAAACGGTCTTTCACATCACAATAGCAGAGATCCCCAAGACAAAAAGCGTAGCTCTACTAAACCTCACATGAATCGGATAAATCCCGTAAAAAATCGAGATATAAAGAGAAATAACAATCAGCACAACACAAAAAACAAAATTCATATGTTGATATTCTGGGAGGACGATGGGTTTCTGCATAATAAGTGAATAAATCAAATATCATGAAAAAGTTCCAAAAGCTGTGATAACACCGATCCTCTTGAGAGCGTCCCTCATAAGCAAGAAACAAAGAAAATAAAACAAAGATTAAAGTAAGCAAATCCTTTCAATTTTCAAGAGCAATGTTAAATCTTGAGGATTAATTAATAATAAAAGAATATAAATTATTTAATAAGAATAATAAACCTAAAATGTAAAAAGTTTCCTAAAACTCATCTTTCAGTAGATTAAAAGGTAGATCTCTCAACTTACGTTCAGTGTTAAAACTTTGTGAATTTTATAAAACTTTTGTGAACTCAGACTCATTTTTACAAAACGACACAAAAAGACATGTCAATCATTTGTGAAAAAAGTTAGAATAATTTCTTGAAATATTCCCGATATTTTTCTTTATGGTTTGTTTTTTCTGTTCAGAGTTTTCACGTGGATTTAAGAATTGAATAGTCTACCTTTCCATGCTGCTTCTGAGTCGCTGCTAATCCCAGATACGGCAGATAGCTCTGAATATACTTCGCATTTTCTCCATACCAAAACGGAAACACTTTCGCCAAAGAGGAGGTAAACCTGATACTCCATCTTTGAAATGTAGGATTGCTTCTGAGACCAGCCGGGAGCAAGGCAAGGGCTGCCGCCTTTTGACGTGCTTGATAACGATCCCTAAATTCCATTAGCTCGGGAGGCAAAAGCTCTCCTGTCCCAAAAAATGCTACCCTTCCTTTTTGCTCTTGGAGGGAAAAATTCGAAGCATGAGTAGAAAACCTGAGCTGAGATTGTGGTCCTACTTTGATGAGGTTTCCTTCTTGATCTTGAAGCACGATAAAATTATGCTCCTCCTCCTGCTGAGAGGCAAATTGAAGAAGATAATCAGTATTTTTTTCTAATAAGAAGGTCTGACTTTTTGTGCTTGCGGAAATCACCTTTTCAGACATAGGAGACTTCAAAAGAATCGTCGTATAGGAGGGCACAAGCATTCCATCAAAGACCGTAAAAAGAAACGATCATTGCTGCGTGATAAATTGTTCCTCATCAAAGGGCTGCCTCCACCACATCAACGCTGCAATGCTGACCATCAATGCGACGATCACCCCATAACAGCTAGAAAAGAAAACCGTCTGCCACTTTTGTGCTCTAAAGGTCATTACTTCATATACAATCCCATACCCTGCCCCATACAGCACCAAAAACTCTAACCATGAAAGATTGATCCCCGGCTGGACGAAAATCAATAAAAAAAGATAGACTTCTGCGATAATAAGAAGTTTTTTAAAGAACTTCGTATTCTGGTCCGTCGTTTCCCAAAGAGCTCCCCCGAACAACCAAAAAATCCCAAACAAAATCCATACCACCAGATGCTCTCCAAACAACGCTTCCATCCCAAACCCTAGCCCATTGCTTACCACCAAAAAAAGAAAGATCCCACACAGACTTCCAATACTTATCAGAAAAGGTTTCATACGATACGCCATCTTTCTTGGTAAACTAAAGATCTCGCTCTCAATTGTAGCGATTTTTCACAAAAAAACAAATAAGTCCCCTTTTACTTTCCGTCCTTTTTAACCCATCAGAAAAAATCTGACTCCTTCTTTCTTTTTACAGCATTACGAGTATAGAAAGTTCCCTAGGCAGTAGAATCATCTACAATAACTCCTTGACTTTCTTGGAAAAATAGTTATCACAAGCTTTGTTTTAGACTCATAAAGATGAAAATATGAGAAAGTATTGAACGCTCCTCTTGATACTTGGAGTAATGCTCGTGAGTTGATGTCAAATTATTCCTGAGAATGGGAGGAAAACGCAGACTGGAGATGGAGATAGTATCCAACAGGAAAGTTTGAGTGGAAAAAGTACTCAAACAGGAGAGGAAGCCAAACTCTCACCAGCACAAATCTTGAGTTGAAAGGAGGCAAAACTCACTCTTGCCGAAGTGCAAGCACAGACAGGAGATGATACTCCGATTGTTGTGATTACGGAAGCAAATAGCGGGGCAATTGTAACACAGACGGGAGATTCTCTCATCTATAGAAATGAAGTCTATGGATTTCAAGTAAAACTTGGGGAGGAGACTAAGGGATGTAAGCTCTTTGTGGATATAAATAGAGATAATATGCCTGATAATACTACTTTTCTTCTCTATGGAAAAATATGGACAGGAGAAGAGAGTCCTCTTGCCTGAGCTTTGTGGAAACTCTGAGCCGTTGAAATAGGAGGAGCAAGAATCTTGAGCACTAACAGGTATTGGGACATCTATAATGAATGAGGAGATAGTATGCGATGATTTGACAGTTTTATAAAGGATACATTATGATACAATCAGAAATATTTCTTCTTACAGACCTTTACTAATGTTGGTCATGAAGTTCTAAGTGATTGGTTACCCAACCTTAAATGCACTCCCTATAAACATGAAGACTGATACGAAGGAAAAGATTGTTGAGATGTCGACAGAATATTATTTAAAGATTTTACGATCTTAAAGTTCTAATTAGGATACTCTCCCGATAATTTAAGAGAAAAGGCCTCTATGAGATTCCATAGAGACCTTTTGAATACTTAATAATTACTCTTTCTGATACTCTTCCTGAAGATAACCTTTTAGGTAAGAAAAAGAAATAGACTGTTCTGAAGTATTTCTCACGATCACAAGAGCATGCGGTTCTGAAATTCTCACCGGATTGATAACTAAATTTAAGCACTTACTCGGAGCTACTAAATAAGAAAAGTCAACTCTGAGACAAGAGCTCCTTTCTAATTCCAAAACTAGTGGCCAAAAAAGCTGATTATCAGGATAAAATCTTTCATCTTTCTCCTTATAGAAACGATAATTAATTCGTAATCCTGTAGATGAAGAAAAATCATAAAGAGAAAATCCTGTGCTGAATCCTATATCTCTCACATCTATGGCAATACTTTTCTTAGGAGGGATGGTAATCCTAGTTGATCAAGAAGCTGGTTCTAAAAAAAGTTCAGCATCTTCTAAAGAGAGATAACTATAAATAGAAAAATCTGATTGCAAACTCTGCATTCCAAAATTCAGATTTTTTATGTTGAATCGTAGCTGTTCTCTGATTTTAGGGTTAATCAAAAAAGAAAAGCTACCGATTAAGAAACAACATACGATAAAGAAAATAATCTTTTGACATCATTTGAGATGCATGGCATCAAAAAAACAAAAATAAACATAGAGAGACGAGAAACCAGCCCCTCTAAAAGCATCACTCCAATCTCATAGAAGTAGATACATGCTCATTATCACAGAGTAGCTTCTTGTAGTAGCATAACAGTAGCCAAATTCAATCTTATCTCCCTTAGCTACCAAACTTTTTAAGACAGGACCTTTCTTTTTTCCTTGACTTACGCCAACTCAGATATAATTTTTCCCAAAATAATTGCAAGCCATACCATCCCCCCTTTTTCCAAAAAAAAGACCCTGAATACCCTTCAGGTACTAAACCTACTTTGTTTCAAAAGGGGATGTTATTAAGGTATGTAACCTTCTAAACACTTCCAATTGGAGATCTCAAGCAATACAAAGCGTTTGTTGCCGTTTCTTCTTGTTGTAATCACACCCAAAATACTGACTCCTTTCTTGCGGACTCCGTTCCTCAAAAGCAAACCGTGTATAAAAGCTAATCAAAGAAAGATTAGCAAAGAGTAGCAAAAGGACGATGGAACCTATCACTTTTTTCCATCCTCCATACTTAAGAAAATGAAAGATTTTTCTCAACACGGTCATGATATCGTTCCAGAGCATTATTATGTGGATTCAGAATAAAAGAGGTAGAGTTAATGTAGCCATACCTCCAAGTTCTTCTCTTTTTTATACCATACGTTATTTTTTGTTATGCCAACTCAGATATAATTTTTCCAAAAATAATTGCAAGCCATACCATCACCCCTTTTTCCACAAAAAGACCCTGAATACCCTTCAGGACCTTTTCTTTTATCTAAAATAAAGCTCTTATCCTTCACTTTCGTTCTCTTTTTCATCTTCCAAATCCTCAGGATGCAAATGCACCAACCCGTTCCTCTGCCTCCAAGCCAATTTCGTCGCTTTGATCAAACGATTCAAATCCGCTATCGCTTTCTCGCTCTCAGGTGTAGGACTCGCTACATTCACAGCAAAAAGTTTCGTGCTGAGTGTTTCATAGTGTTCGTCAAGTTCCTTGCGGAGGGGTTTGGTCACGATCATCAATGTCGCTTGCCCTTCATTCGTGCGCGTGTCGAGTAAATTTTCATAGCTTTCATTGACAGTTTTGAGCTTTGCCAAGACCACATTCAGCTTTAAAGCCTGTAAATGTGGGGTATACTTCGCCTGCTCAGCATCCAAAAGTAAACTCTTGATCAGCTGCGTTTCCTGACGGTTCGCTTTCCCTTGAATCCCACGATACACTACCAAAAAATCCCCCAATGCAGTTGCTGCCGCTTCCAACGCTTGATCAGGGGAACGCATTTCTGCAGCAATCTTAGTAAAAAAATAAGTTAAAAGCTGATCACGTTCTTGGTCCAACTTGTTGATCTCCTCAGAATTGGGATCTTTTTTCAGTTGCCCATTCGCGTCAATCATTTTCTTGACATTTGCTTTAAACGCTTTTCGTGTTCCGTCTGTAACCTCAGAGCAATCTAGAGGAACAGGAGAACTTTTAGCTTGGGAGAAGGCGAGGCACGATTACTCATACCTTGAAGGAAAGGTAGAAGAGGCAAATCAATACCTTACCAAGAACAAGCTAGAACTCCAAGATCTGAAACAGTTGCATGAGATAGGAAATCTTATCTTTGGAGATTATCTTTCTAAAATTATGATGGATTTTCAGAAGAGGAGCTTAGCGTGGCTTGATGATAAGCTTTTTATCAATGAGTATGCAAAAAATAACATGTATGCTTTTTTGATTATGGATTTTCATGATGATAAGAGGTATTCTAAAGAGGTGTTGCAATCTTCTCCAGATATTCATATCATGACAAATCACATTGGCGAGAGAAATGGATGGGTCTTTATACCCATTAGAGTGTATTTCCCTGCTCCAGCCGAAGTTGCAGATGATCCCACATTTGATGAAAATGGTGGAAATGATACGAGATGGAGGTATTATGTGCTCCAACTCAAGAGAGACGAGAAATCACCTTATCATTGGAAGGTTGCTTATGAGGAACAAGTCGTAAGTCGTGGGATAGACGGAGAAATTCTGCGAGGTGCATGGTTTGCTACTCTGAATCCACAAGATGACTTTTCTGCTAAAATGTGGAAAGACGTTCTTTCAAGAAAGGATTATTGGGAATACTACATTGGAGAAAGAGACTGTCCTCGGACAGGAAGTATTCTCTGTCCTAAAAAAGAACCACTATCTCAATTAAGAAGTGGATTGTATGATAGACAAGCAGCAGCGCGCTATGCGTATTATCATGCATTATCTTATAATACTGAGTATGCAAAGTTTTCTCCTAATGATTGTGCTAATTTTGTTTCTCAGTGTCTCTATGCCGGAGGAATCCCCAAAGATAATACTTGGGGAACTCTTGATGGACGCTATCCTTATTATGGGACATCTACTTGGCTGGGAGCAAATGCTTTATACGAGTATATGAAGAAACATTATGGATATATTGTTTCTAAAGAGGATCTTGTGGCAGGATATGATGGGGACAGAGATTGTGTTCTAGAATGGGGCGACATGCTTGCAATGAATAGAAAAGGTGGAGTTGATATTGATGATGCTGTTAGAAAGACACATGTAATGATTATCTCCCATTCATATCATTACACAAATCAGCATTATAATGGAGTTCCTAGGTATAAGGTCTGCGGTCATACTAATAATAGATTGGATCTTGATATAATGTCACTTCCTGGAGGAAGGGAGTACGTGAAAAAACACATTATGGGCATCCATATTACCTACTGAATATTAACCTAATTAGGAGAGGGAGGAGTTTAATCCTCCCTTTTTTCATTATAAAAAAATCCTGATTCCCACCAAACGCTTGTTTTTAGCAAGGAATTCCTTATCCTCAGCAAAGATTTATCTTGTGAATTGTAGCAAATGAGGAAAGGAGTAGTTTTATTAGGGATGCTTTCAAGTGCTTTGGCAGTGATGGGATGTTCATTTTCTCAACAGCCAGTTCCTCAAGAGGAAATGCTCTCTCATTCAGGAAAACAGCTTACTCAAGCATTCACCGGAGGAACCTGTGATACACCAAACCTTGCGGAATTGCAAAAGCCGATTCCTCCCTGTGAACCCTTAGATATCAAGCCTTTCCCTGAAGCGGACATCAAAAATATAGAGGATGTTGCAAGGAATTGTAAGTATCAGAAAGGACATTTCTTTTATGCTCCTTTTTGAGGAGGGGGAGGAGGACGATCGCCGCTATATTTGTGGAAGAATTTCATTACAGGTCCCGTATGGCACGAACTTTCTTCTGAGAGGGGGAAAAGTCTTTGTGTGTTCAATGGTGATGAATACCAAGAACTCACCTCTCCAAGAGAAAAGGAAGGTGAAGTCTTCATCAGAAAACATGACTTACAAGATAATCCGTATTTCAGCTTTATTTACCCTTATATCGGGGATGAGGATGAAATCGTGATCCAACAGATGACAAAGTGTGAAGAAATTGAGCTTTGTAGAGATTTAGTCCCAAAAGTTCGAGGAGATAATGAACATCATTTCTTCTTTCATACGCAGGCTTCGATGACGTGAGAGGTTTGGGATCCTATCGTAGTCGTAGATAATAAAAAAGTGTATAGGCTTGGGACGAGCAGAGAAAGTGAAAGTTATAATGAGATTACAGAACGTTCTGCACGGGTCGTCCATGACCTAGTGGGGGACAAAATGATTGTAAAAAGGCTGACGAACTGAAAACTAATCGAGCCTTACAGAAGTAATACTTCGCTTATTGATACGGAGGAGAATTACAATGCTGCGGTTGATGGCAAGCATCTGATTATAGGGACCTTTGACCTAGAAACCTGTGAAATCCAACTATAGAGAAAAATCCTCTAGATATACTAGAGGATTTTGACTAAGAAGAACTCTTTAGTTTAATCTTGAGAGCACCTCATATATCCCTGGACTTGATATCCAGAAGGTGGAGTAAGGGTGTTCCCATTGCTAGGACGCCGATCTTGGATGGAATATTCTAACACTTGTGAAAGAATCGCACGTTCTCTACTTTTTAATCCTCTGAAGCTCATAGAAATCTCCCTCATTATGATACACGAGCTGATAAAAATAGTTGTTATCAGACAATGTAAAGTAAGTAGTATGATTTTCATTATTAGGAATTTCTTTTTCTGTTCGCTGCATACTTGCCCCATCGATCGGAAAGCTCCAATTTCCATGCACTCAGAAAACATACATTCTATCCCCGAAATGCCGAAGTCTAGGAATCTTCCGATAGCCATCTGTCAACTGAGTTCAGCGTTTTTCTTGGTTTTTCGGATGAAGTTGCACTCACGGGATGTGAGAAAGGTTGAAAAATTCTTGGATTTCCTCTCCAGTCAACAGTTTAAAGTCAGACTTTCTCTTTTCTCTGAGAAGTAAATAGTTTTCAAATGAATTATCTTTATTCCATCGATACACCCAGTCCTTGTCGGATCATAAATAGTTGGTGTATTGCTTTCCCCCGTTTCTAAAGAACTGTCGATCCTGGATTCCTCCACTGCCAGGCGTCTGGGGAGGAATATACGTGCTGTGATCCACAGGCAAGAGGTAAGGAGGGATGACGATATACCCATCACTATAGCCAAAAAACGCATCAATAGCGTGCTCCCCGAGGAAACCGAGAAGTTTGAAGTTCGGCAATGCAGATTTTTTGTTGGCAAACCATCTATACTCCTGAGAATTATTTGAATACAGATAGTAATACTCTTCATCTTCCCAAAGGTCAAATCGATCATAGGGAGAGGGGATTTTCCTCAAGCTTTCCTGATGTGGAGCAACGTTTTTTGGTGCTAAGAGGGAAAAATTCCAATCTTTATTTGCATAAAATTTCAGAAAAGCACCCGTCTGAGGGAACTTCGGAAGAAGTTGCAGACTATCCATTGCCACAGGAGCATCTACAAAGATTCTACGTGCATAATCTTCTGGTGTTCCTAGCGGTGCACGAGGTTCCTCGAGAAAGCCGGTCGATATCCCTCAGGTAAAGGGTTCTTCATACTGAGGCAGGGCTGATGGGGCTCAAGGTTTACCAAAGAAATCAGAAAAAAACAGACCTCAACACACGATCAGAGAGAGGAGAAAAAGATTACGATACCTTTTAATTGACATCAGGACGAGACGCATCAAATAAAACTCAAAAGAAAGGAACTCCCCAAAGATATACTCTAGGGAGTTCAAAAATCAAGATGAAGTATTAATTTCTTCTTGTTTGCACGTGAATGAAGGCTGTAGGGAATTGTTCACTTGGCTTTCTCGCTCCATACCTCTTTAGGGTTCGAGTCCCGTATCGTTCTCCTGAAGGGAAATTGTATTCTGTAATATAAACAGTATTCCCATCCGAAGAGACATTGTTGACAAAAGCAACGTGTCCAAGACTTCCAGAACATCCCTTGATATTTGCTTCCCAGAAAGCAATATCACCAACACGAGGATTACCATCGGCTTTATATCCTTTGGCAACAAGGTGATTCTTCCAATGTTTCGCATCTCTTGGGTTGTCTATAAGGTTCTGAAAAGAGTTAGCATTCCACATTTCGTTTACCTTGCCAGTTACCCAAGCAGTACAATTCCTAGGGTACATTACACCTTTTCCTACATGAAGTGATGAATAGTTATCACCCATAGGGATAGGAGGATGTAATACGAAGACACGTTCGCTACAGAAGAGGCTATAATAACCATTACCTACCTTTTCATATGCCGATACTCTGTATTCACCGTATTGCGATAGAGAACGGTTCAGTACAAAAAAGGCCATTTCAACATCATATCCATTCGTTTGCATATCAAAGGTTCGAGTAACTCCATCAGGACATTCAAAACGCAATGCCGCTTTTTTGTTCTGAGGATTTCGTCCCGATATCCAAACGACGAACCGGAAATTAGTTCCACGTAAAGCCTGAGATGGAACGACATCCAATCGTGCTCTTAGACTCTCAGAACGAAGATCATTGCCCTCACTTTTGGATGCAATCCCCTCCTCTTGATGAGAAGGGATCGTTCTTTCATCTTTATCACAAGAAGTAAGACTTCCTGAGACAAGAATACACACGAGCACTGCAAGCAGTGCAATTTTTTTTCTTTCCATTTTGTTTACATTTTTATGGACTAGGGATGCAAGTGAAAAAAATCCTGATTCCCATCAAACGCTTGTTTTTAATCGGGGATTTGATATATTCATTGAGAATTTTTACCTTAGTAAAGACCATTCAATGAAGAACTATCTCCTTTCCCTTGCTGCTCTTGCGACGGCTTCGCTACTGGCGGGCTGTTGATTAGTTTCTCAGCCCGTTCCCCAGGAAGAAGTACTCACTCACACAGGGCAACAGGAAGAAAACTGATCCTTTACTGATAGTCAACTTGCTCCCTGAGAGGAAGAACTCCCTCTCTCTTGATCCTATCAAGCAACTGGGAGCTGAACCGTGCAAGAGGCGGGAACTCTGAAAGAGGAACAAGAAGATGCTTGGATACCGAAAGGCTATACCGGAGCGATAGCCTTGATTACCGAAGCGAATAGCGGCGATGTTATCACCCAAACTGGCGATCAACTTTTGTATAGGAATGAAGTGTATGGGTTTCAGGTTTTGCTATGATCTGAGTGGGTAGACGGTCAGATAGGGATAGGAATTCAAAAACAACATGTTACGGTATATTTTACTCTTCCAGATGATGGAATTTGAAGTTTCAATTGACCATTAGCGACCATGAACCCGAGAGCTTATACTATTTTTAGACTTTTTATTAAGTCAAAGTCTGAATATGAAAAATATAGCGATCGAAGTTATTATGATTTTATTGGGTGTAATAATAAATATTGCTTTTTGGGAGGTAAGGATCCAGGTATGAATAATTATTATACCAAACGTTACTCAAAGGTAAAGAGAGAAAGTTGAGACTTTGTGGATAGCGTATACCAAGCAATTTGAACCTTTTCAATTCAAGAATAATTTCAGGAAAAAATCCTCTAGTTTTTCTAGAGGATTTTTACATTGAGATTTACTTGAGATACTCTGGAATTGGAGGATTAGGAAGGTCATTAAGATAGGTAGGAATTCTCAACCATCCTTGAACTGTATATCCTGAAGGATTGGCAACTTTCGTATCTTTCATATCAAGACTTGCTCCAATTGCATCCCATCGATCTCCAGAGTTCTGGTGTGCAATTTTAATGTAAGTCTTGGTCACTTCCATGATAATGGCAACATGCCCGCCATTTCCCTCCCCTCCAGATAGACACAAAATATCTCCAGGTCTCGGGGCAACAGAGCCACCATTTTTATAGCGAGCTAGATCTGGGAAATTTTTTGTATCACTAAAGCACAATATTGAGCATTATTGGAGCTATTCATCTTATTTGAATCAAGTAGCCTCCTCTAGGAGTGCAAGTAAAAATGAAAAAATCCTGATTCCCCATTTTTTCCTTCTATTGAAAAAAGAGATCCTACAGGAGGAAATCTCTTTTTCTTTACTAATCTTTCAAATCTTCTACCAAAACTCCAAAGTATTCATCTTCCAGCACCTTATCATGCTTGAGGAGTCTTTTTACGACCTTTTTGGAGGTTTCTTTTACCGAAGCAACCCAACTTTCTTTCAGCTCTCTCTCCAATTTATCCGTGTCTTGCTTTGCTTCACTGACGATCAAGTCCGCTTTGTGATGAGCTTGCTTGAGAATCCTGGACTTCTCCTCTTCGGCTACTAAGTGTGCTTCATGAATCATATCTTTTTTTGTCTTTTCTGCTTTTTCAAGAATCAAATCTGACTCTTTACGAGCAAATTCAATCATCTTCTTGTATTCATCATCAGCTTTCTTTAGTTTTTCAAGCATGGTCCTCCTCTTTTCTACTTCTTGGACGATCTTGTCTCCCAGAAGCTTCCTAAAAAGGAACACCAGCACAAGAAAGTTGACGATCCCCGCAATCACTAAATCTCAATGAATATCCATCTTGCCTTAGTATCAAAAATAAATCCTGACTTATCCAATCAATCTAAACGCTACAATCAATCCGTAAATCGCAGCTGATTCCACAAGTGCAAGTCCAAGAATGGTAAGCACCATAAAAGTTGAACTGAGTTCAGGATTCTTTCCCATATTATCAATAGAAACCTTCGCCAAATATCCTTCACCAATTCCAACCGCAAGTCCAGGAAGCCCAATAGCAAGCCCTGCTGCAACATACATATAAGGATTCGTCATCGCAGTAGGATCTACCGCCAAAATCTTAAACGCTACGATCAATCCATAGATCGCTACTGATTCATCCAGCGCAATAAAGAGAATCATGAAAGTCATCAGTTTTCCTTTCATTTCTGGATTTCTTAAAATCGCATTAAGTGCCGCAGCAACGATCATCGCTTCTCCAAGTCCAGCACCAATACCTGCCAATCCAACAGCAAGTCCTGCTCAAACAAACCCTAATGTACCCATAATTTCTATAAGAATAAAAGATAAAAAACAAGAATAATTCTGAATCCCATCACCAGTAAGCGCCCTTCCCTAGCAATCAATCCTCCTTTCAAAAGGGGGATGCTAGCTTAGCAGTCCGATCCACACTATTCAGTAGCAACCTTTATAAAGATTGCCGTCAAAAGTGCAAATACAAAAGCTTGGATGATCGCAACCAAGACCCCTTGCAATACGATGATCAAAGGGAAGAGGATTGGAAACTCGAATCCCGTCATTGAACTCGTCAAAGCTTTGAGTCCCATCACAAGCATCCCTAGCAAAATCGTTCCCGACATCATATTACCTGTTAATCTGAAGGAAAGCGAAATTACTTTAGCAAAGTTTCCAATAATATCAAGCGCCCCTACAAAAAGGGAAATCAGAATATCAAAGAGTTTAGCAAACAGCCACAGCGGATAATATACGAGTTTTGGCATCGTGCCCCTTTCTATAGTAATAATATTTTTTCAGAAAAGAGGAACATATTCATAAAAAAACTTCCCAACTCACAAGTGTTTCATCTGAAGATAAAGAATCAGAAGAACTGACACCACCGCCATCGCAATATTAAAGTTAGCATCGGTTGTAGGAGCAATAATCCACTCTTCCAAACCAGGAAACGCAATCCCTACGAAGTCAAGGAGTGTTCCCATAAGATTTGAAAACAGAATCACAAAAAACATTCAGATTACAAAAGATTTTACCCAATATTTCTGATGTTCTCCTATAATTTCTATAAAGAAATCATAGATCTTTTCAAACATCATCTCAAACAAGAGGATGAAGCTATTTCAAAACTTCGTAAAAATCTGTTTTCCAGACTTAAACCTATGATAGATAATGACAAAAACAATAATCAAAAAAAGGAGGATTAATTCTCACCTTAGTAATGAAAGCGGAAATGCAGAAAGTCGTGCTCCTGCCTGATCTCGCCATTCAGGGATATTTTGAAGTAGTGTATCCATATATCCTCACATCGTTTACCTTTTCAATGAACTGTGATAAAAATTCACCTCCCAAATTAGTGATTTAAGAAGAGAATGCAAGATATTTTACATTAGAGATGTTTTTCCCTTGTTTTTTATTCTTACAATGATAAAACCAAAGCATCTGATTTTAAATGCTTTTCTAAAAAAGATGATCTACTCTTCTCACAAAAAACCGAAGATGAATAAGCTTAGTTGGTCAAACACGAGGATTACACTCTTAGAATACTGTGAAAAGAAATATTATCTCAACTATTACACTTTTGCACTCAAAAACTTTAATGAAGAACTCCGAAGAAATACCCTCATTTCAAAAAAACTCAAATCTCTGGAAATGTGGATGGGTGAGAAGACGCATCTTTTGATTTCCGATTATTTAAAACTCTTACAAGCAGGAGAGGCTACTGCAGAAAATATCCAAAAAATTAAGGAAGGAATTGCTGAGGAGATGAGATATGAATTTGAGCTTTCAAAGGAAAAAGATTATGAAACACTGAATTTTGAATCTTGGGGAGGATTAAGTGAGCATTTTTACCACGAAAATATTGATGAGAGATTGAATCCGACGATTCAGAGAGTATTTGCTAACTTAGATGCTTTGATTTCCTCTCCATGGATTGAGAGAATCCAGGAATGAATGAGAAATTCTAATGCAATATACATTGAAAATCCAAAAAATCCTGACTTTGAGGCTATGAAAGTAGAGATTGATAAAATCCAGGATCTCAAAGACATTTCGATTATGGCGAGTCCGGATTTTTGAATCATTTTTTGAGGAAATCGTTATCTTATTCTAGACCGAAAATCAGGAAAAGAACCTCAGTATCCTATTGATATTGCGGATCAGATTAAAGTTTATGCACTCAAGCTTCTCCTGAAAAAGAAAAAAATGCCCGTATTGTGAGACATAATGATCGAGGGATATGAAATCTTTTTGCCAAGTATGCGTAGTTATGGAGGAAATATCGAACAAAAAGATATTGATATGGTGATTGAAAAAATCAAACAAGATGTGCGCTTTCAAAGTACCTTTCTAGTAGATCAAGATCCTGTAAAAAATAAACCACTTCCTTCTTCTTCATTTTCTCCAACAGCAGAAAGCTGGAAGTGTGAAACCTGCACCTTCAGAAAAGTTTGCCATCAACTAAGGGCGCTTGAATAGTCTTATTCGCGTTATGTAGGTAAAGAAAGAACAGGAGGAAAAATGATCTTTAAGAGTCATAAAATGAGAGTTTCTTTGCCAAAGTCCTCCATTCCTCTATTAATGACGAATAAAAGTGCTACAATATTCCCTTCTTAGTCTAATCTGTTTATTTAGACATTTATTCAGAAATAAGTTTATCGGTAAAAAGAACTCACTCAAGGTGATCTATTTCATGTTGTATGATACAGGCGTTGAATCCAGAATATTTTATTTTTTTTGTTCTGCCCTTGAGGTCTTGGAATTTTACAATAACTCGTTCATACCTCCTCACATTTCCTCTTTTTCATGGAAGAGAAAGACAGGCTTCTTCAGAAATTTGCATTTCCTTCGATTTGTCGACAATTTCAGGATTAATGAGTAAGGTTTCTCCCAAATAATCTTTGTCTGCATTTTTTCCTTGTGGGACCTTTTTCCACTGGGTAGTAGCAATCATGGCAATGTTTTCTCAAATTTGGGGAGCGGCAAGCCCGACTCCATCATATTCTCGCATAAGTTCAAGGAGTATTTCTCAGAATTCCCTGATTTCCGGAGTAATTTTCTCTATTTTCTGAGATTTTTTTCTAAGAATAGAGTTGTTTTCTCAGAGCTGAAGAGGAAAAAATATCTTTAGTTTGTCGGAAGTAGACATTATTTTAAAATTAAAAATAAATTATTGATTAAAAACCTGAATAAGTTCACTAAAGAACTAGTGAATCTAATGTAGCATTTTTGTCTTGAAAATCAAGAGCATTTACATATACTGTCTACTGCAAATTGTTCAACCAGTAGATTATGTGCGGTAAATTGATGTGTTTGTGGAGGGATGGCAGAGTGGTTGAACGCGGCAGTCTTGAAAACTGTTAACCGATTATTCGGTTCGTGGGTTCAAATCCCACTCCCTCCGCCATTTATCTTGTATTTATTGTATGACAAGGAAAACCAAGGTAAGTAAAACAAAGCTTTTATTTACAATCCTTTCGATTGTCTTCTTTACAGTGGTGCTAGTGAATGTTGATGCATTCTGATCTTCTGGAGAAGATGCTACTGTCCCTGTTAATGCTGATTTCCTTTGAATGGAGGAATCGGATGTTGGAATAAATCCAGACAATATAACTCTTTCTGATAATGGTGAGGAATCTCCTGTGGTTTCTTATATCGTGCAGGAAGGTGATAGTTTAGAAAAGATATCAAAAGAATTTTGAGTTCCTATAAAGGATCTTCAGAGATTAAATAAGATAAAGGATCAGCCAAAGGTTGGTCAAAAATTGGTTGTAAGTGACAATGAAGAAGGTATTCTTTATGTCGTAGAAAAAGAGCGAAGTCTGAAACTTTTTGCCGAGTTTTATAGACTCAACATCGACGACTTGATGACCTTCAATTACTTTTCTGATGACAGTGAAATCTTGTATCCTGGTCAGGAGTTGTTTATTAATGTGACAGAACAGAGAGCTTATGATATAGGTCTACTAGAAAAAGCTCAGCCAATATTACCAAAAGATGAAGTTGCTAAACCAAAAACAGCGAAGAAAACAGCAACTTACACAAAGGGAGCAGTTGTGTATACCAATGGTGGAAGCGCTTCAGCGGTTAATCCAGGTAATGCGAAATCTGCTATTATCAGACAATGGTATTATAATCCTAAGATTTCAAACGGATTTGCTGTAGGATATTGTACTTGGTATGCAGCGATGAAGGCTCCGGGAATCTTTAGCTATACGAGTGATACCAAGCAGGAGAGACCATTTGGAGGAAATGCGAGGGATTGGTATGCTAACGCAAAAGCCGCATGATATAATGTTGGATCGACTCCGAGAGCGTGAGCAATTATTGTTTATAGGCAGCTTAGAAGTTATGCAGGACATGTTGGAATTGTAAAGGAATATCATCCAGATTCTTGAGAAATGATTATTGAAGATATGAACTATGCAGGAAAATATATTGTTACCCAGAGATGGGAAAATGCGAATCGTGATGGTATTGTGGGGTACATTTATCCATAAGTTACAAGTCACTTATTATATGAAGAAACACCTTGATGCGAGGTGTTTTTTCTTACAAAAAAAATCAGATTTTATCCTTGTTTTCAGAGATAGAATACGTATAAGTAAACAGCATTTTATTCTAGTTTTATTTAATCGCTAATTTAATGCAGAGAAATCCAATGTATGCCTACACTCCAAAAAGTTTCATTAAAAAGCCTTTCAATTCCTGAAAGGAAATTACTTCTTGGAAGGAGAAAAGGCGAGTAAAGAAGATTTTACGAATGGTGGCAGGGCTGGTAGTTCTTGGAATTTTTTCAGGATTTGCGTATTTACAGTTAAGAATACTAAATAACCTTCCTGATGTAAGCCAAATAAAAAATATGACAATGGTGCAGTCGACAATTATCACCGACAGAAATGGTCACGAGCTCTACAAGATTTTTGACGAAAATAGAGAATATGTTGATTTAAAAAACATTAGTCAACATATGATTGATGCTATTGTTTCAGTAGAGGACCAAAGATTTTGGGAGCATGAAGGATTAGATCCAATGGGGATTTTCAGAGCCGGATTTAGGACTATGCTAGGACAGAATGGAGGGTGAGGATCAACGATTACTCAGCAGTTGATAACCAATGTAATGAAGCTGGAAAGACCGTTTGGAGGTAGTTTTCTTGATAAGGTAGATTATAAATTAAAGCAGATTGTCCTCGCTAAAAGGCTTAATAATGTTCTACAAAAACAGATAAAACTAGAAAATAAAAGTCTGAATAGTGAGCAAGTTAAACATGAAATGAAAAATAAGGTTCTTGAGCTTTATCTCAATTATGTTTTCTTAGGAAATAATGCTTATGGAGTTGAAGCTGCAAGTAAGACCTATTTCAGCAAATCAGCAAAAAATTTGACAGTTCTAGAATCAGCAATTCTTGCTTCGATTCCCAAGGCTCCTACAAGATATGATCCCTATAAATCTCACCTATTGCTAGGATCCTTCAAGGTTGTTGATACGAGTGGTCAAGAGTATCCATTTGAAGGAAATATTAAATCTGCCGTCTTGACAAAATATAGAGAAAATTTACTACAGGCTAATCTTGCATCAAAGAAAAATGCGGAAGTTCTTGTGAAGTTTATTATAGGACTTTGTCCTTCAGAGATAAGCTTGGATGGAAAAACTTATCGTATCAGTTATGAAAATGGAAGAGCCGAATTTGTAATTTGAAGAATGTTCGATGATGGAAAGATTACAGAAGAGGAAGTAAAAGCAGCTATTATAGAGTCTTTTACCAAAAATTTTGAAAAAAGTGAGTTTGATATTAAGGCACCTCATTTTATTTTCTGGATTAAGGATCTTATTGAAAAAGAATATGGAACCTGAATCACAAAGGAAGGTTGACTAATAGTCAAAACGACATTGGATTATGAAGTTCAGAAGCTAGCAGAAACAGCACTTACGAATAATAAGTCATCTTTCTTTGAGAATGGTGCAACAAATGGATCTATGCTTTACTTAGATTCTCATAATGGGGATGTGCTTGCGTATGTTGGATCTCTTGATTATTTTAATAAAGAAATCCAGGGACAGAACGATATGGTAAGAAATCCTAGGCAGTCTGGATCTTCAATAAAACCTCTGGTGTATGCACTAGGTTTTGATAAGCTTCCTCTTACGATAGATACTCCAATTTATGATATTTTATTCAGGGCAGGAAAGGATACTCCTAATAATGCTGATGGAAAGTTTGATGGAATGCTTCCTCTCAAAAAGGCTCTTGGATTCAGTAGAAATATCCCCGCAGTAAAGATGTTCTTTGCAGTTGGAGGAGAGGATGTAGTAAAACCATTTCTCCAGAGTTTAGGACTTTCTGGTATCAAGAACAATATCTCTTACGGATATCCTCTTGCTTTATGAGCAGGAGAAGTAAGTATGTTGGAGCTTGCAGGTGCCTACGAACACCTTTCTACTCCGACGCCTGCCGAAATAAATCCAATTCTTGAGATTAAGGCAAGTGATGGCAAGATCCTCTACAAAAAAGAGGTAAAGACAAAACAAAATGTCATAAAACCATGAATTGTAACGCTGATGTGGAAAATTCTTTCTGATCCAAATAACAGACTAGGAGGTTGGGTGACAAAGTTTAATGTTAAAGGATTGACATATGCTCTAAAAACCTGAACTTCTGACGTAAAAACAGATAAATGAGGACGTCCAAGAGATTGATGGCTTGCAGCTTATACCCCAAGTAAAGTCATTTTAATGTGGGCTGGAAATGCAAATGCTACTCCTATGAACAGAAATGCTTATGGAGGAACGATCCATGCAAACAGTATAAAGTCATTTCTCTCAAGCTTATTAGAACATAACTATCTTACCAACGAGGAAATGGCAAATAAAGATACAACAAGCTTGAGTATTTCTCTTATTTCTGGAAAAATTCCTGGAGACACTACTCCTCCTAGCCTTGTTGGACAGACGCTCGGATGGAATGGAAATCTCCCAAAAGAAGCGGAATGACCAATTACAGAAATAGAGATAGATACTTCATGCTATGGTAAAGCGAGTCCTCTCACACCTGCTGATCAGTTGAAAAAAGGATATTTGATTCAGCTTTCAACGTTTATGCCCAATAAAATGGACTTAGAAGATATCAAAAATTATTTAAAAGGAAAAGCAGGAACAGGAGCTGTATGAGGATTGAATCTTTTCGCAGAAGAGCCAGAGAATTTCTGTGAAAATAGGCAACCAAGTGTTAATGAAAATATTCAAATCAGTATTATTAAGCCTCAATGACAGTGAAGCTTCGCAAAGAAAAATGCAGTGATTTACAGTATTAGATCGCCACTACCAATTAAAAAAGTGAATATAACTTTAGATTGAACTACGGTGAAATCTTTTATAGATAATAGTACTGAAATTTTTGCTTCGAAAGAAATAGATCTTTCTAATTATCCAAACGGTAATCATAGCTTGGCAATTACAGCAATTGATGAGGCTGGAGCTACAAAAACAGTAAGTACGCAAATTAATCTCGTTTCAGAAGATAAGACCCCGCCAGTTTTTAGAAAAGAGCAAAGCAGGGTAGAAAAAACTGAAGACTGAAAATACGATGTTAGTTTGCTTTTTGATGATGAAATATCAGGAGTAAAGTGAGGAAAAATTGTAGAGATTAGCTGAGGTAAACCAGTTAATACCTTTTCTTTCCAAGCCACAAGCTTTGTAACGTCTTCTGCAAATTTGAGAGCAGAGGTTGAGGATTTTTATGGAAATGTTTTAAAACAAGAAATCCATCTAGAAGATTGGTAATCCTTAAGGATAAAATATTTTACTTTAGTTTAGATATAAAATGAACGGAAAAATTGTTTCAGTAAAAGGTGTGGTGGTTGAGGTGCTTTTTGAAGAGGAATCACCAAAGGTGTATGATGCTCTCAAGGTAAAACCAAAGAATGCGAATGGAAATGAGGTTGTAATTGAAGTTTTACAGATTCTAGAGAATGGAATCGTGAGGGGAATCGCAATGGAGTCTACTGATGGACTAAAAAGAGGTGATGAAGTCGAAAATACCAAAAATCCGATTCAAGTCCCTGTTGGACCTCAGGTTTTGGGGCATATTTTCAATGTACTTGGAAAGACGATTGATGGAAGCGACCAGATTGCTTGAACTGAGCAATGGCCAATTCACAGAAAGCCTCCTGTTTTCGCTGATTTGGCGACAAAAGCTGAAATTCTAGAAACGGGGATTAAGGTCGTTGATCTGCTTGCTCCAATTTTGAAAGGAGGGAAAGTCTGACTTTTTGGTGGGGCTGGTGTAGGAAAAACGGTCGTAATGATGGAGTTGATTCACAATATTGGAACGGAGCATAGCTGAGTATCTGTAGTAGCTGGAGTTGGAGAAAGAACCAGAGAAGGAAACGATCTTTATCACGAGATGAAGGAATCTGGGGTACTCGATAAAACAGCGATGGTTTATGGACAGATGAACGAAACTCCTGGTCCAAGAGCGAGAGTAGCTTTGACAGGATTGACAATGGCAGAATACTTTAGAGATAAAGAGGGAAAAGATGTGTTGCTCTTTATTGATAATATCTTCAGATTTACTCAGGCAGGATCTGAGGTTTCAGCTTTGCTTGGAAGAATCCCTTCTGCTGTAGGATACCAGCCAACCTTAGCGAGTGAGATGGGAACTTTGCAAGAGAGAATTACTTCTACGGATAAAGGGTCTATTACTTCGGTGCAG
The DNA here is from genome assembly GCA_003260355.1 of SR1 bacterium human oral taxon HOT-345. Taxonomy (GTDB): domain Bacteria; phylum Patescibacteriota; class Gracilibacteria; order Absconditabacterales; family Absconditicoccaceae; genus HOT-345. The sequence continues at coordinate 74,805 of MPSQ01000002.1, read as the reverse complement.
GCGGTGTATGTTCCTGCGGATGATCTTACGGATCCTGCTCCTGCAACGACTTTTACGCATCTTGATTCTACGATCGTGTTGAATAGGTCTATCGCTGAAAAGGGGATTTACCCGGCAGTGGATCCGCTTGAGAGTTATTCTCTGATTTTGAATCCTGATGCAGTAGGAGAAAGGCACTATAAAGTAGCCAAAGAAATCCAAAGAATCCTCCAAAAATATAAGGAACTTCAAGACATTATCGCTATTCTCGGTATGGAAGAACTTGGAGTGGAAGACAAGGTAACGGTTTATAGAGCCAGAAAAATTGAAAAGTTCCTTTCCCAGTCCTTCTCGGTGGCTGAGCAGTTTACCGGAATGCCAGGAACTTATGTAAAACTTGAGGATACCATTGCGGGATTTGAGAAAATCATTAATGGTGATGTGGATGAAATCCCTGAAGAATACTTTATGTATAAAGGAACTTTGCAGGAGGTAATTGAAGCGTTTGATAAAGATCAAAAAAAAGAAGAATAAAAAGAGGAAAATCTGAATTTTATTCAGGTTTTTTTTCTTGTTTTAATTTGTTGTAATTAAGATATCCAAGAGTTTTATTTTAAGAGAGCTATGAAAGTAATTCGATACGAAGATGAATTTTGCTACTATGTCCGAAAGCCCTGAGGTATTCCAACAACTTTTGGAAAAGAAAAATCCTTTCTTGAATATCTCTTTGAATGATCGGGAAAAAGCTGAAGTTACCCATTTATTAGCCTACTTTCCAAGGCTTTCACCGAAGATGAAGAACGAGGGCTTCTTAATAGATTGGATAATGCGACATCATGACTTCTCTATTTTGCGAAAACTCGTGAAATTAAAGTGAATTATAAAACTCTTCAACAAGCGGGAATGGTTCATAAGTATTATTTGCTTGAGGTCTATGGAGATATTAAGTATCGGGTAGAAAAGAATGGGTTAGTGATTGATTTTCCAATTGCTCATCACAAATTTGCTCCTGAAAAAATGGTAGTAATTGATAATGAAGATAAAAAAAATAAAGCTAATATGAGGTGTCATCGTGTGCAAACAGAAATTGTAGAGTTTCAATGGAATGAGTTGAGTAAAACTACAACTCTACTCGTAAAAATCAAGAAATGAATCCGTCATCAAATAAGAAGCCATCTTTCCGTGATAGGCTATCCAATTGTGGGAGATGAGTTATATGGAAAGAAAAAAGATTCAAAAAGGTGAAATCTTCAGCTTTTTAGTGTCGGACTTTCTGTAAAGGGGTAGATATATCTTTCTTCTAAAAATTCACTATTTCTATTAATTAGTGAATTTTTTGAATATTTAAAAGTTTGAACAATAAAATTCACTGTTTCATAGAAAGTATGAAAATATTTGCAAAAAAATAATAAGGGTTTATAATTGGTTTGTGGTTTTTTATTGGGAAAAATTCATAGAAATAGTGAAAAAAAATAAAATTCACTAAATGTGTGAAAAATTTATTTCTGAAATACATATCATATGATTGAGCATCCATGAAAGTTGCTCGAAAAATTCCTAAAAGAGCAATGACGAAAACAAAAAACTTTTGCTCTTTATATTGGGAAAAGGGTAAGCGAAATTAATGAACTCATAAAGGGGAAAAGAAATATTACTATTTCTTGGGATATTTTAATATCTAGAGTGCTCAGAACTCCGGAAAAATTTTGGATACTCAAACAGGTTGATTACGATTATCAAGAAGCCTTAAAAACGTTTCCAGATCTTTCTCTAGAATCAAATAAGGATCATTGATTTTTAGGGGTATCCTATGAGGTGGCTATGCTTGACAAAAATAAAGTTCAAGAAGATGTTCATTTTTCTGTAGAAGATAAAAAAAAATCTGAGGATAAAGATCAATCTTCCCTAATGACTCAGATTTTTCAGTCTTTTTAATTATTTATTGTAGGAATATATTTTACAACTTTAGGTTGATATTTAGAGAAAAGCGCATGAAAAATTAACCAAATGTGGGGAATTGAAAATGGCTTCTATGGTAAAGCTAATAGTAATTCCTTAGGAAATGCAAAAGATTGGGAGTCTAAGCTACTTCTTAAAGGTTATTCTGCGGATTTGAATCCAAAGGTCGATGATATTGCGTGGTGGGAGTCAAATGTTGATGGGAATTCAGGAGCCAATGGTCACGTAGCTTTCGTAAATGAGGTAAGAGATGGTGGTAATACTGTTGTAATTACTGAGTATAACTTTCTCAGTCTGAATGCATACGAATCCCCAGAAAGAGTATTGCAAAGGTATGGGGCTGCGCAAAATAGTAGGAAGTTCGCATCTTCCTTTATTCATGTACAGACAAAACGGCAATAGAATAGATTTAACTTGATTTTTAAGTTCCCTAGAGTATATCTTTGGGGAACTTATTTTTTTAAATTTTCTTCAGAAGAAAAATGAAAAAGAAAATTTTCTTGATAGTTATCTTCCTTTGACTTGGAATTTGTTGTATTTTTATTTACAAGTTTTCTTATACAAAAAGTAATAGCCGCTTTCTACAAGAAGTTGAGAATATTGATGTCCAACCAAAGATTGGGTTAGAAACTTGAAGTATGGCTCCAGAAACTTGAAGTATAGCTCCAGAAACTTGAAGTATAGCTCCAGAAACTTGAAGTATAGCTCCAGAAACTTGAAGTATAGCTCCAGAAACTTGAAGTATAGCTCCAGAAACTTGAAGTATAGCTCCAGAAACTTGAAGTATAGCTCCAGAAACTTGAAGTATAGCTCCAGAAACTTGAAGTATAGCTCCAGAAACTTGAAGTATAGCTCCAGAAACTTGAAACAGTCTTAAACAATCTTTCTCCTCATCAGAAGATAGTCTATATTTTAGCCTTTCTAAGGAATATCGTCCTCTAGATGTTAGTAACTATAGTTTACTAAATATTGGAGATATTATCGATGGAAGATATGAGTATAATGATTACGATATCTGAAGTTTCTATGCAGATAAAAATCGAAAATATACGACATTTAGCTCAGAATACGTAAAACCCACAGAAAATCAGATTAAAAATATTAACGGAGGTATCTTTGATAGCTACTTAGAAGACGAAAATTATTACTATTTTGGTGCAACTCCTAGTTATTATTCTCCTGGAAATCCAAAAATTAAGGACCCGAACATAAAATGGAGTGGGGTGAAAAAAAACAAATTGCCATCCTTTAAGCTTATTGGTTTTTTAGGGAGTCAATCCATTGATAGAGCAATAGGATACAGTGAGGGGTTTTTAGTCTTGCCACCTTATAAATTTCCAGTAGATGAAAAAACTTTTAGCCCATATCCTTACCAATTTTGGGATAATAATTGATCTAAAAATGATCAGCAGCGGAAAGATTATCTTAAAGGAGAAGGTAAAACATTTTGTAGAAATTGATGAAGGCAATATGCAAGATGTATCGGTTCTGACAAAAATTGGATATATAGATGGACTAGCAATAGTTGGGCCACAAAGTCAGAAGCAGGTTATACTCTATTTAGAGAAAAGAAAGAAGATGATTTTAAAGTGTTAAGTTTAGATGAATTATTGGGAATAGTAAGCTCCGATAAAGGCTTACAATTGATTCCCTTTAGCTGAGAAGTGGATAAAAATTGGGAAGCCCTATGGTCCGGAATTGGAGGAGTTGCATCAGTTTACTATCACGATAATGCTATCTATATTTCACGATATGCTTATGGCACACGAAGCTTCCCTATAGATTGAGCGACAATGAAGCGAGAAGAAAAGGAATTTCAAGAGGAAGGGAAAGAGCACCCAACCTCTTACAATAGACTTTCAGATAAAAATCGGCGGTATCAGCTTATTTATCATACTGAATGAGATTATTATGAAGTACAGAGAGTAAAAAAATAAAAAACGACCCAAAACTACAAACGCCCAAACTTCGATAATCCTAGGATAACCAACAACACAATATGCACTCCATAAAATAAAAGTGCATGCTGGGAAATCCGTAGAATGATTTTATTCCACCATCATTTCCAAGAGAGTGTATAATTTTTCTTAGTCAAGATCCGAAAGAGTAAGATAAGTATAAGAAAGCATGCTATGAGGATGCAGTATTGAGTCCAGTTTCCGTTTACTCTTCAGAATCCAAAAACCTGAATATTTTGAAGGGAGAGCCAAATCATTACAGGAATTCATAGAAAAAATCACTGTTTATCTTTAGATGCTTTCCATCATCGAAGGACAAAGAAAAAAGATAAGGCTCCGTAGTCGAGAAAATTCAGCATCAGAGAATGGCTAAGGAGTAGTAAGAGAAAAGAAACATACCAAAGAATTTTGTTTTTCGTTTCTAGTAAAAAATGTATAAGTCCTCTTGCAAGGAGGATTGCAATCAGGATGTTTGCTCCAAAGGATCAAAAGCTAAAATACCAAGCGACAAAGCTAGTGAATGCTCGAATCCCTATTCCTCGCCAAAAAAGCTCCCGCCTCCAGCGAAACGAACCATTAAATCCAACCAAAAAGAGGAAGGTCGGAAACGCAATTCTTCCAATCAATCTCAAGACCAATACTTCTGGGAAAAGATAATACCCAATATGGTCAATAAGCATGGTAATAAGAGCGAGAATCTTTAGGTAATCATAGAGGTTTGGTCTTCATGAGATTGGGAGATCAGCTTTTTTTTGTTTCTTCATTGCAAATTCTAAGTAAATAGCTACACTTCGTTCTAGTGATTTTTATCATAACTACAAGCACAATGTGGAAAAAAAGCAGAGAACGAGAAAAGATGATGCTTATCTTTACTTTGGGGATGTTTGTTTGAGGGGCTCTCATTTTTTGGAGGGGATATGGAATTTCGGCAGCGACAAATACATTATTCTCAGAAATTGGTTATAAATATCTTCGTATGGAACAAATTTCTCAGCTTTTATCGGGAGAATATTATGACAAGGAAGAATTCCTCAGTGGTCAGAAAAATATGATCGAAAATGCGACCAAGGCATTCGTTGATGGGTTGGGAGATCCTTATACTTCCTATCTTGACGCAGAGCAATTTTCAGGACTCCAAACAGAACTTGAAGGAGAAGGACAAATAGAGGGAATCTGAGCCGTAGTCGGAAAAAAAGATTATTATATTCAGGTAGAAGAGGTGGTCAAAGATTCTCCTGCTTTCAAAGCGGGTGTTCTGCCATTAGACAGAATTATTATGATCGGGACGGGAGAGACAAAGGATCTTAGCACTATGGAGGCGGTTCAAAAAATCAGGGGACCAAAAGGAACGAAGGTTCAGCTTTTTCTTGAGAGAGTTGAGAAAACCGGTGAGAAATCTTATCTCGAAAAGGTTGTAGAAAGAGGTATCATTGATGTTCCTTCTGTGAGATCAAAAATTCTGAATCAAAGCTGAGTTTTGCTTGGATATCTCGAAGTGTCTATTTTTGGAGATCAAACCAATAGGCTCTTTACTAGAGCAATTTCAGAGCTTCTTGAAGCTAAAGTAAAAGGGATCATCCTTGATCTAAGAGGAAATGGTGGCGGACTACTAACCAGTGCGGTGGAGCTTGCTGGACACTTCTTACCAAAAGGGACTCTTATTACGAAGACAAAATATTCCAATTTTAAGCCAATAGATTATCAATCAAAAGGTTTTTGAGAGCTTGAAAAATTCCCGCTAGTAGTATTGATTGATAAATTAAGTGCAAGTTCGAGTGAAATTCTATCTCTTGCACTCAAAGAGCAGCTTAATGCTCAACTTGTCGGGACTGAAAGCTTCTGAAAAGGTTCAATTCAGACCCTCTATGATTTTGACGATGGAACATCACTAAAATATACAATCGGGAAGCGGTTCTGACCAAAAGGTACTACGATTGACAAAAAAGGAATACAGCCAGACGTGGAACTTCCTTTTGACTTTACTGGTTATGTAGAAAAAGGAATCGACAATCAGCTTCAAAAAGCACAAGAAATACTTGCTGAAAAAATCACTAAAGTAGCAGAACAATAAAAAATTATTGTCTTGGAGTGATGTCTTTAGCAGCGAGGTTTTTTTGTTTCTCCAATCTCAGATTTCTTTCTTTGTTAGTATCGCCAGAAGAGAAGCGTTTGGGAAGTTTCTGGAGAGGAAGGCTTGATTTCTTGAGGAGAATGGGTATAACTCCCATCGTGTGAGGACAAGGCGCCTTTTCTCGCCTGTGAGAAGGAGGCTTCCCCTCAAAAAAAAGAAAGTAACCTGATTTTAGACACGAATCGGTGAAAATAATGAAGACGATCTATTTTACGGTCGGGGAGCCTTACAAATCCTTGATCCTTCAAGGAAAGAAAACGGTAGAAGGGAGACTTTGCAAAGGAAAGTTTTCCGAACTTCAAGTCGGCGACTTTCTCCAGTTTCAAGATACAGGAGAATGTTTAGAGATTATTGCTTTGACACACTACCCTAGTTTCAAGGCAATGCTAGAAAATGAAGGACTCAAGCATACGCTTCCGGGAATTACTGAGATTGATCATGGGAGAGAGGTATATTACCAGTTTTATACTCCAGAAGAAGAAAAAACATTTGGCGTCCTTGCAATCTCCATCCGTCTAAAAACAACCTAATATTACTAAGATTTATATTTCAATCCTATTGATGCTAAACAAGAAACAACTCCTTGAACAGCTGCTCCAGATGAAACATCCTCAGAAACTTCTGGAAAAGTTGGCCGTCATTAGAGCCTTACTTCTCAAATATGGTAAGAAATTGACACTCCCTCGCTTCTTAGAGGGGATAAAAAATGGGGATGCTGATACAGCGAGTATGATTCATCTCCTCGAACAAGCAAAGTTACTTCACTTAGCAAAGTTATCCGCATTTATTCGTGAGTTTCAGGAAAAGCTACCGAGAGAGCATCTCCAGTTTCGTTTGGAATCGAATGATGAGGATATTATTGTTCCTCTGACAGCCTATCTTGAAGAAAAGTTTGGAAAGGTTGAGGTGGCGTTTCATCCACTTGCCTCAGAGAATTTAACTGTAAAGATGAAAGGGCAGGGCTATATCTTCAAGAGGTCACTTGAAAAAGACTTAGAAGTATTACTTGAATAAAAAAGCTTTTACCTCGTTTCTCTTGCGAGGACGAAGGAAGAAGGAGGTTGCTTTCTTTGATCTTCTTTAGCCTCACAGAGGGAAATATTCATCAAAGCAAGTATCAGATTTATTTTTATTATCACTTATCATGTCAGTAGTGCAAGACTTATTACAGCAGATTGAAAAAGGGATTAACCATGCCCAGCTCAATGAGGATTTTACTAAAAAGGGAGAAATTCTGGAACTCAAAGATGGGGTGGCTACCGTGATTGGGTTAGATACGGTGATGTTTTCAGAAATTGTTCTTTTTGAAAATGGATTGAAAGGTTTAGTTTTGGATCTTTCTGCCGATGGAGTTGGTGTCCTCGTGCTCGGAGATTATAGTTCTCTTAAGCAGGGAGACAGTGTGAGTTCTTCTGGTCAGGTCTTCAGTGTTGGAGTAGGAGAAGAATACTTGGGAAGAGTGCTCAACGGAATCGGGGAACCGATCGACGGAGGAAAGGCTATCACTCCAAAGCATTTTGGGCTTGTGGAAAAAGTAGCCCCTGGAGTAATTACCAGAAAGTCAGTGAATGTTCCTTTGGAAACCGGAATTAAGTCTATTGATGCGATGGTGCCAATCGGAAGAGGGCAGAGAGAATTGATTATTGGAAATAGACAAACCGGAAAGACGACTATTGCGACCGATACGATCCTCAATCAAAAAGGAAAGAATGTCTACTGTATCTATGTCGCGATTGGACAAAAAGATTCAAAAATCAGAAGAACCGTTGAAATGCTCAGAGAGAAAGGAGCGATGGAATATACGACTGTGATCAATGCTCCGATTTCTTCTCCTTCTGTGATTCAATATATTGCTCCTTATGTAGGATGTGCAATGGGAGAATACTTTATGGAGCATGGGAAAGATGCTTTGATTATCTATGATGATCTTTCCAAGCATGCGGTAGCCTATCGTGAGGTGAGCTTGCTCCTCAGAAGGCCTCCTGGAAGAGAAGCCTATCCTGGAGATGTATTTTATCTTCATTCAAAACTGCTTGAAAGAGCTGCGAGAGTGGATCAGCCACGAGGGGGAGGAAGTTTGACGGCTTTGCCGATTATTGAGACTTTGGATTCAGATATTTCAGCCTATATTCCAACCAATGTGATTTCTATTACTGATGGGCAGATCTTTTTGGAGACAGAGCTTTTCAATTCTGGTTTCAAGCCTGCGATTGATGTGGGATTCTCAGTTTCTAGAGTAGGAGGTTCTGCTCAGACCAAAATTATGAAAAAAGTAGCTGGAAAACTCAGACTTGAACTTGCGACTTTCCGTGAATTAGCGAGCTTTTCTCAGTTTGCTTCAGATTTGGATCCTGCCACAAGAAAAAAGCTTGATAATGGAAAAAAGCTTATGGAAATGCTCAAGCAAAGCAACGATCACCCAATCCCTTTCTTCAAGCAAGTGGTGCTCCTTTATGCGGGAATTAATGGCTACTTTGAAAAAGTGCCGGTTGAGGCAATTGCTGAATTTGAGAAAAAAGTTTACCAGAAATTAGACACGAGTTATTTAGAGTTGGCAAAGAAAATCGAGGAAATTAAGGAGCTTACTTCAGAGATTGAGGCTGAGATTAAAAAGCTTATTTCAGAGATATTAAAGGAAGGAGGATTCACGAGTCAGGAATAATTTTCTCCAAGTGAAGCAAGTCTTCCTTGCGACAAAGATCAGATTGCTTTTATTTATCAAAGAGAGGGGAATGAGGCTAAAGATGCATACCGTTCATGGAGTAATTTTCGATGGACAGGTAGAAAAAGTTGAATTGCCAAGTAAAGTCTGAGTGCTCTGTATTTTACCGCATCATAATCCGATTACGACGACCACAATCCCGTGAATTGTGAGATTTACACCGATAGAAAAAAAAGGAAGTGAGTTTCTTTCTGATACGGATTTCCTTTTCGAAGATGAAAAGGTGGCAATGGCGGTCGGAGAAGGATTTATGTATACAGACGGGAACGTAGTTGTGCTTTTCGTCGCTTCTGCAACGACCAATCCAAAGTCTGATGATCAGGTGCTCCAGGAAATGAAAATTGATCTTGAAAAAAAGATCGCCGAAATCAAAGCGACAGGGGATCAAGAGGAGATTGAAAGAGCATATCTCAACCTCCAAAAATTGACCGCAGATATCCAGCTTTTGAGAATCAAAAAGAAAAAATCAGAAGGAAAGTAACGCTTTATTAGCTTATTGTGTTGTATGGCAAATACCAAGCAGATCAGAACCAAAATTAAATCCGTAAAAAATCTCCAAAAGATTATCAAAGCATTGGAGATTGTTTCTACCGTAAAGCTTCAAAAGCTGAAAGGCGTGATCGGTTCATATAGAGCTTTTATGGAAAGCTTTTTGGAGGTGCTAAAAGAGGTGAGAAAGGAAGTAAATATCTTTGACTTCGATGAAAAGACCTGGAACCCAAACGGAAGAAGACTCTTGATTGTGGTGACAAGTGATAGAGGGCTCTGCTGAGCAATCAACTCAAGAATCTTCAAGAGAATGGAGAAAAACTACGGAAATGCGAAAGATAACGTTGATATTTTCGTTGTAGGAAAGAGAGGGCTAGAATATTTCGTGAGGAATGGACGAAACGTTGTAGGGTCTGCGATGATTTCGGATAAAGTCTTTCTCCGGGAAGTAAAACCGATCTCAGTTTTTATTAGACAAGCGTTAGAAGAGAAGAAATACGCGAAGATCAAGATCTACTTCAACTTCTTCAAAAATACGATGATACAGATGTCTACGAGATTTAAGCTCTATCCTTTAGACGAGGAAAGCTTTGAGACCTTCCTCCAAAATACAGGGCTTGAGGTCGATTTGTTAGAAAGTATCGAGAAAAAGTATTTGATGGTAGAACCTGATATAGAAACCTTTAAATTTGATTTCCTCCAAGTATTAATTAGGAATATTATCTACTCAGCAGTGCTGAATAATAAAACTTCAGAGCACGCAGCGAGAATGTTGGCGATGAAGAATGCAAAAGACAATTCACTTGCTGTCCTCAATCAGCTTAACCTCCTTTACAACAAGACCCGTCAGGCAAAAATTACTCAGGAGATCAGTGAAATCGTGAGTGCGAAGGTGGCGATTGAATAATTCCAACATACGATCACAGCATTGATATTGTGGTCGTTTTTTTTCACATCCAATTTACAAGCTCCTCACAAACGATGCCCAAGTTTACAGCTTCTCATCAGTCCTTCTCCTCGGAAATCGCTTCTACTCCCCCGTATCATGGAGTCGCTTTCCTAGGACTCTCTTACAAGGAAGATAAAAAAGGAAAAATCCTGACTGCTTTCGACGAAACGACTTCTTCAGGGAAACTCATCCATTCCCTCTTGCAGTCTTCCACCAAAGAAATCGCTCTGCTGAATTTGGTGAGAGCGGTCCCCAAAGACGCAAACGGTAAATTGAGATACCCTAGCTCCAGAGAAAAGGAGGAAGGCCGAGAAATACTAAAAGAAGAGATCAAAAACTATGCTCCTCAGCTGATTTTCCTTTGTGGTAAAGAAGTTGCTGATTGCATTCTAAAGCAGCCAAAAGTGGTAAAAATTGATGACGGGCTGTATAGCTATTGAGCTACGAAGCTTCTCCCTATAGAGCACCCCTCTTATATCGCTGTTTATAGGCAGAAATATAAACACGAATATATCAACAAGATTCTAACGCTCATGAGAAAATATGCCGACTAGTCTAGCTCATGAAAGATTGCTATTTTCTTCTTGAGCTCGTCAGAGGATAGGGGTTTAAATAGGGAGAAATCTGAATCCTCCCCTTTTTCTTGCCTAGAACCCAAAGAAATGCTCATCACGCTATCCAAAATAGCAAATCGACTTTGCGGCAGCTAGGGAATAACATCGAAACAATAAAACTTGACTTCTGCTTGAAAAATGGAGGGAAAAAACTACTCTTTAGAACGGTTTTATTTTATTTTTTTGATGATGAGAAAGTATTTTAGTATTGTAAAAAGAGCTTATCTCTGGATTTTGATTGCTATTACTGCTACGGTAGTGTCATGGGTGTTGTTCATCTTCAGTGCACAGTTCTCAGAAGAATTTACAGGAGGAATCAGTGTCGTTTTCAATGGAAAGGTGAAAGATGCTGAATTTAAAGAACAGTTGGCACAGGGACTCGCAGAAAAAGGTTTCCCAAATCTTAAAGTCCACCTTGATAATAATGTGGGACAGACCAAAATAAAAATCAATAATAGACTCAAAGATAACGAAGAGGTAAATAAACTCTCTTTAGCGATCTCCAACTATCTTGTCGAAAGTCAGACGATTAGTTCTGAAAGTGATATTGTTGAACAGGTAGTAATAGGACCGAGTGTTGGTAAGTATATGACAAATACTGCTTCACGAGCGCTTGGCTTATGATTGCTAGCTATGATGATCTATATGATTTTTTCCTTCTGAACGATCAGAAAAAATATCGCTCCTGGAATCTTGGCAACAGTAGTTTTGTTTACTTCCGTGCTGAGTATTAGTATTCCAGCGGGTGCGTATGGAATCTGGATGGCACTAGATCCAACAACACAGATAGATACGGTGTTCATCATCGCAATACTCACAATCATTGGATATGGTATCAATGATGTGATCATTATCTTCGATAGGATCAGGGAAAATATGATTCGTTCAAATGAAAAGATCGCTTACGCAAATGTCTTTGATGAAAGTATCCGACAAACCTTCAAGAGATCCTTAGGAACATCTATTTCTACATTGTTAGTGCTTATTGCAATGTTTGTCTTCGGAACGGGCGTGATCCAGAGATTCTCATTCACCGTAGGAGTGGGTGTGGTAGTATCCTTCCTGAGTAGTATCTTTGTGGCAGCTTCAACGGCCTACCTTCTTATCAATCTTACCAAAAAAGTTCGCTAAACGCTACAAAACCCCAAAAAAAGCTGATCTCCTTCCAAAGGTCAGCTTTTTTGCTATCAAAAATGCTATGCTATCTTCATCCATGGATACTCTCTTTCCACGACTGCTCTAATATCCCTTGGTTTGATGATCCCAAATTCTGTAATAATCCCCCTGATGAACTTTGGCGGAATTTTATCAAAAGCCAGATTTAAAAACTGTAATCCTTCTGGAGAATCCTCCCAAACCTCATGATCCTGCCTCTTCTCGATATGAATTTTGTCATGAATATCGACCTTGAGGAGATTCCCGGCGATATACACCGGAACATTGGCAAACAGCGCAGAAAGCCCAACGCTATAACTCCCTACCTTATTGATCACTCCTCCATCAAGCTTGATCGCATCGCAACCAATAATCACACAATCCATCATCAAATCTGTTCCACTTTCTTCATCCATAAGGAACGGCGCTACTCAATCTACTACCATCGTGGTATCGATCCCCGCTTCAATCAAATCCTTTGCTGTTTTCCTTCATTGAAAAAGCGGTCTTGTCTCAGTGTTGTACACTTTAAACTTCAAACCTTTTACTTTATGGAGCTTCAATGTTTTCACGGCAGAGGAACTGTGACAGTGGGTAAGGACATTGTCCCCATCATTAATAATTCCCAACCCATTCAAAACCGCTCTTTCGGCAGTTTCATTGATGAGGTTGAGATAAAACTGTGCTGCTTCTGCTACCTTTTGCTGACATTCATCAGCGGAGGCGCTAGGAGCTAATTTGCTAATCTCAGCCTTAATATAGTCCATTCCATTAAAAAGCATAGGTTCTGTAGGTCTTGCTGAGATAAGAAGTTCCATCCCCTGTTGAATAAAATCCAAAAAAGCTGATCAGGATTCAAAGCTTTTTGCTTTTGATTCTGAGATAAGAATCTCAAAGGCAGCCTTGGCAATGTTGGTTGCTCATTGGATAGTGATTGACTTAATATCATCTACAATTTTTTGAATAGTGCTGAGGTCTTGCATAAAAAAGTAATCAAAAATAAAAATGCACCCTAATTATACGAAAAAGATGAAATCCTGCAAATTTTTCCTCCTTATTGCACGAAGAAAAACTATACAGATACGATTGATTGCTATTCCTTTTGGGTCGCAGGGGACTCGCTGAGGGTCGAGAAACCACCCCGCTGAGCAGATTGGAGGTTTCCGAGGGTCGAGAAAGCACCCCGCTGAGCAGATTGGAGGTCGCTGAGGGTTCAGAAACCTTCCCGCTGAGTAGATTGGAGGTCGCCGAGGGTTCAGAAAGCTCACCGCTGAGCAGATTGGAGGTCGCCGAGGGTTCAGAAAGCTCACCGCTGAGCAGATTGGAGGTCGCCGAGGGTTCAGAAACCACCCCGCTGAGCAGATTGGAGGTCGCTGAGGGCTCAGAAACCACCCCGCTGAGCAGATTGGAGGTCGCTGAGGATCGAGAAAGCTTCCCGCAATACAGGCAAACGGGGGAATCTTTAGAGATGGTAAGGTATTTTATGCTTTTTCATAGTAGGATGTGCTAGTGTTTACTTAAATGATAAAAAGAGAAAAATCCTTGATTATTATTGCCTTTTATCTATAAAAAATGAGAAGATTTATTCCTTAATATGAAGAGTTCTATGTCAAAACGTAATATACTTCTGATTTTTTTAATCTTTTCATTGTTCTTTACCTCTTGTAAAAAAGATGTAAAGCAGATTTCAACGATTTCTTCCTCTTCTGATGGGTGATTATTGATGTGTTCTTCATCTTCTGGACATATGCTGACAAATAGCGCTAAGGATTCCTCGGCTACGGGAGTTGTAGAAGACAGCTTACCCCATTGTAAACCTTTAGACTTAAAGGATACTGAAGTTCTTTTGCTGGAAGACCAAGTAGTTAATTGCCATTATGAAGAAGGACACCTCAGGTATCTTACAATTGGTAGAGGATCTAGACCTTGGAAGGCGTTTGAACTCTATAAGGATTATATCAATTGACCTAAATATAATATAGATTATGAAACACAGCAAAAAGTATGTGCACTTCCTGAAGGTTGATTTGTGTATGCTCCTTGAGATGAGTATTCAAGTTTTATGGATTTTTTGGAGAAGTATGCTATTAAGGAGAAGGGACTCCTTTCTCTCGTTGTAGATGATAAAGATGTAGATAAAGAGGCTCAATTCTTTTATAGATGTGAAGAGCCCACTCTATGTGAGCAACTTAGACGAACTTCTCGATGAGCTTCTGGAGATCACTATTTTCTCTACGGCTCTAGAGGGTCTGATAACGATCAGGAATATATCCTCATCGATGATAAGTTGTTTTCATGAGGTGATATAAAGCGATTGGCAGAAGAGGAGTATCCTTCGTGATTGGTTGAGGAGGGAATACGAAATGTCGTAAAATTTAAATGAAATAAACTTATTGTCAATAAATACACCGAAGGAGAACTCTATGAGCCGTATAGGAGTGATCCTTGACTCTTAGATCCCATTGGTCCTCCATGAAAAGTAGTGGGGAAATTCAAGATAAAAACCTGCGAACTCCCTTTATAAAAAAATCCTCTCTACAAACAGAGAGGATTTTTTGATAGTAACCTTTCTTATAGCTTGCGTTGAATGTGAATAAATTCTGCATCACCAAGCTGTGAGGTCGATAACTCTCTATACGAATATCCATGAGGAATACTTCCATTGTATTCAGTATAGCGAATTGTCCCGTTTGTAACTTCGTGAACAAATCCTACATGCCCTGCACCATATCCACCACGGCTCCACCAAATAATGTCACCCGCACGCGGATATCTATTTACAGAATAGCCCTTCTCCTGAAATCTTTTCTTCCAATATTTGGCGTTACCTATCGGAGCACCAAACATTCTGTTATTGAATTCCGTGTTAGTTCCCCACATTTGATTGACTTTCAATGCTACCCAACTAACACATTCTTCATAACCAAAATTCCATTGATCCATATAACCATACGCAGCTCCTGCATATATTTTTCGTGCTTTGGCGTGATAATCATCAAGTCCAGAAGGTATTGTCAAAGAAAAAAATGTAGATCCTTTAGCGGTCAACTGTCTTAGATCATTAGTAAACGCATTCTCTCGTACCAAATATCGGTAAGAATAGTCTCCAGTCTTAAGAAATGACTGCTCCAATTCAAACTTGGGAAGTTGATGCGGAGGAGAAACGTTTCTCATCTTTTGGTAGAACTGCGTCCCTGTAGAATTGTGATAAAATTTTACATAAAGTTCTTGCTGACTGAAATTACTAGTTCCATACGGAAGAAGCTCAACAACAAACTTGAAACGGTTGTCAGAAAGTTTTTGACATCCTCTCGTTCTGTACAATCTACCAATAAATTCTACATATGGCAAGTCATGCCATTGTAAGGATCTTAATTCAAGACTAGACCCAACAACTACCTCCTGGCTAGGAGATGTTGTCTTGCCATCAAGTTCTATATCATCATTTTTTTCACACGATATCAGTCCTATTAACAAGACTAATACTACTAATGATAGAATATTATTTCTCATTTTCTTTCTTTTTTTTTATTCTTTTTATTTTTGGATACCAGAGTGGAAGTATCCAATTCTCTCTCTGATAAGGTAGTCCACTCACCTACTTTTGAGGATTATGAGTAACAAAGCCGTCCTCTGACTTCGGAGGTTTGATTCACAATTATGAAGTAAGCCTCATTCTTTTATTTTTTTTATTAACATGATTACCTATAAGGATTTATGTTGTTATATCAAGAGAAGTTTTTTTTAATCAATTCTTTTCTCTTTTTTCCCCCATCGCTCCATAAAAACGGGACTACGCTTGCTTTTGATAAGAATATTCGTAAGGTAGGAGTGAAAATTTATTCCTTACGATCAAGAACTATGCTGCTCTATGGAAAACCTCTTGCAGAAAAGATGGAAGCTGACCTGAGACAACAGGTGCATTCCACTTTTTGAGATCAGGAGAGGTTCGTTGCTATTCTCTTTTTTGGAAATGATGCCTCCTCCCAGGTGTATGTCAAATACAAACAGCTTTACGGAGAAAAGATTGGATTGCCGGCATTGGTGTTTGGGCAAGGGAAGGGGACTTCTTCAGATCCAGAGTTGACAGCTCTTCTTCAGCAAACACAACGAGACAAAAAACTGATCTTAGCCCTCATTCATCGGCTTAATCGTGAAGAAAGATGTGTGGGTATTATTATTCAGCTTCCTTTGCCTCCAGAATTTCAGCCCTACAAAAACGAATTGCTTTCGGCGATCACCCCAGCAAAAGACCTCGACGGTCTCAATGGCACGCTCATCGGTAAAAATTTCCTTGAGATGATCGATTTTTTGCCAGCGACTCCCAAGGCAGTAATCAGCCTTCTTGATTATTACAAGCTTGGAAACCTCCGCGGAAAGAGAGTAGCCGTGCTTTGAAAGAGTATCATCGTTGGGAAACCGCTAGCACTTGAGTTGCTCAAGAGAGGAGCTCAGGTTTGATCTTTTGATATCTATGATGACCCAGCCGAGATCAAAGCATATTGTCAATCTGCGGAATACATCTTTTCATGAACGGGACAGATTGATCTTATTGATGAAACCTACCTGTCCCCGAACAAAACCCAAACAATCATCGATATTGGCTACGGGCACAAAGCTGGGAAAGCGGTTGGCGATGTAAATTTCAATGCAGTGCAGGAGTGGGCTCTCCATATTTCTCCGGTTCCTTGAGGGGTTGGACCGCTAACGATTGCCTCGCTCTTTTCCAATGTGTTCGTGCTTTGGGAGCAGAGAGCGCTTTTATAATACGAGATACCGATGCAGATTTATCTCAAAGGATATTATGGTTATCAGAATTTCTGAGATGAAATGCTGCTTTTTGGGGTAATTGAAAAGATCTTTTCTGATTATCAGGTGGAGCAACTCGTAATAGAGGTAGGAGATTTAGAATGGATCAAGCAACGAAAAGAAAGAAATCTGAATTTCATCACGGAGTATTATCGCTTTCGTGGAGTCGAGGTCAACCGAGAAAAGATTCAGTTTTTTCAGCCTCATCAACGAAGTCAAACCATCCTCCCCCAGCGAATTAAAGCACTTCTCCCTGCGAAATGGCTAACCTATTTAGCATTGATCCTCGGCAAAAGCCCCTACCGCTCGTTTTTCAAAGTCTTTTGAGGTGGAGAAGTGATCGAGGAAACCAGACCCTTCCCTCACAATGGACGAAATATCCCATTCCTCTACTTGAGATCCGTCCTGCAGAGACGCTTTGAACTATGGGGCGGTTTTGGACCCCAGACGAAATGGACAACGAAACTCCTTTCTTCCTTTCTCTTCCACTATGCAAAAAGGGTTCTAGCAAGAGATGAACATTCCTATCACTTGGCAAAAAAAGCAAACCCAAACTCCCACAAAAGAGCAGACTTTAGTAAGGGAATTTTAGACTACTTTCTCGAGCATGCTCCTGCTTATCCAGAATCTGCTCCTTACGGACTCCTAAATTACTCCCCCTTGACGAGCACGGCACCCGACCGCCTCAAAAATCAGCTTGCTTCGACATTTAAGCGACGATATTTCGCCTCAGACGCTAAATTTGATGCTCCTTTTTTCCATTCCCTGAGCAAAATTTTGCCACTTACGGCATATGATTGGACAACGAAGTCTCTTCCAGAGACACTCTCCTTTATCAGAAAAAGTAAAGTCTGAATCTGATCAAGACTCCATTTCCTCTATTGTTTCAAGGTATTTGAGTTACCTTTTCATACCCTCCACCAAAGCCAAAAGCTCCAACACAATTTATAATCCCTCGTGTTCTGTAAGGATTTAAAGACTTCCCCTGTTTTACGAGAAAAAAGCTGGTCTTTCTCCCCTCGTGGCTCAATGAAGAAGGACAAAAAACAAAAATAGCTCCATCATACGCTCAGATCTGCTCTTTGCTAGTTTTCCTAAGGCATCTTTCCGTTCCAAACGTCAAGCTATTCCAAATGCTAAGAGCTAATTCCCCTCAAAATATCTCTGGGGACACTTTGACAAAAGCTTTCGAGTTTCAAGCTACTCTAAAAGACCTCTCGCAGAAATTCCCAATCTTTATTCAATCCAGATTTCATGATCTTGATATCTAATGAGATGATCGGCTTCCATAGTTTGGAGGATTTTCGGTATCTCTTTATGAGGAAATTCCTGCACAATATCGGACAATAAAAGGACTCTCCTTTGCTTTTTTTCATCCCAGCTACTATACTGCTTCCCTAGAACGGAAGTATTTCCAGTGAGTTGTTTCAGGATTCGTCCTCTTACTTCTCTATCTGACCCCTCAAATTTGCTTTGTTTGCCTAGCGATTTAATTTTCGTCTTCTTCGCAGTGAGATGGGTTGCTCCGTAGTCCATTAGTGCATTGTGCCGATCTCTGCTTCTTCCTTCAGGGATAAGTTCTTTAGCAAGTTGCTCCAAGGCAGGAAGAGAAATACTTTCCTCCAGCTTCAAAAGAAAAATAAGCACCCTCCTAATGTTTGTGTCAATCACAGGCTCTGGAAGATTCCATGCAAAAGCACAAATAGCACTTGCAGTATAGGGTCAAATTCAAGGAAGTAATAAAAGCTGATCTTTGCTCTGCGGAAGGTTCCCCTGATAACGATCGACGACTTCCAGTGCACACTGTTGAAGCCTTAATGCTCTACTATTAAAACCAAGCCCTGATCGATGGCTTAGCAATTCAGGTTTAGGGAGCTGAGCCAAACTTTTATAATCAGGAATCTCAGCTATCCATTGCTTTCGATAAGGAATGACACGGTCTACTTGTGTCTGCTGACTCATTACCTCAGAAATATGAATAGCATAGGGATCTTGGGTCGCCCTCCACGGAAGCTTCCTCCCATGCAATGCATACCGTCAAAGAATTTCCTTTTGCAATGTTGCGATCTGATCAGGCTTCATAGCGTTTCTCAAAATAAAAAAGATCCAAAAATCTGACTGATTGTAGTATTCTGGTTTCCTTTTTCAAAAGAAAAAAGAGCACTAGAAGAAATAGCTTTACATTACTGGTTATTTTGTCTTACTTTCGTTGGTGCTCAAAAGAAGACTTTGCAAAAATTCTTCCTGAAAAGTAGTCCAAGGGAATGCGCGACATCGTTCTATGATTTGTTTTCTTTCAGCTGGAACTCAATATAAATAATTCCCGAAGAATAGCTTTTCCTTAAGGTAAAAGTCATTAAGAATTTGACAAATATAGTTTTTTGCCTGTTCAAAAAAATCTTTATCTAGACAAGAATAATCTATTTTTGGTGTAGTGATCCAAATATATTCTCTAAAGCTGTCAAAAACAGTAATATCATAAAAATATTTTCAGAGTTCATACCTTTGAAAATACCAACAATAAGTCTCACAAATTATCCATGCAAAAATTAATTTTCGATAATGACAGGCATCATAATTTCTATATCAAAAAATTACACTCTTATTAAAGGGAAAATCCTCAATAAAAAAGTGATTTTCAACTTTAATTCTGGGACGAACTCATGATCATATAAATTGCAACTCATACTCTTGATGAGCAGATACTTGATCCTCAAAAATCAGAAAATTCTGATCTTGATAATAGGTTTTGTGGTATTGATTGACCTTTTTCCAGGTTTTGCCCTTCCAGGTGTTTAGGCGAATCTCTGGACTGATAAGTTGCTGCAACATTGCCTCAAAAATTATATTTCATTCAGTCTTATTATTACATTCTTCCTTGAATGGTCTTTTTTCAAATTCATAAATTTCCCTATTTAATCAGCCTTTTATTTCTCTTACGACGCTCTCAAGCTCTTTTCAATAATCTACAAAAATATGAGTTCGTTCTCAATTAATCCAATGCTCACAAGGAAGATGTGACTCAAAGAACCGCCTTACATCAGGCTTTTTATTCTTTCTGATGCAGTGCTCTACCATATGGGGAACTGTTTGTGAATTATTTAGCAGTGGAGTTTTGATGTAAATTTTCATCTGTCATATCCAAAAAATAAATGAAACCAGTTTATTAATTAAGAGAAAAAAGGCAAGAATCAAATATCCTGCCTTTACTTTTTATATTCTTCCTATCTCTTTATCGCTCTCTTTCCGATTTTTAGTCACGAGAGTGGATATCAGACAGAGAAATATTTCGATTTTTCTCTTCATCTATGGATTCTTGTGCTACTTTTGCCATTTTAAAAGTCCCTTTTCTTCTGCTCTCTGGAGTACAAGATAGAAATAACTTCTAAGTTCCACAAGATTGGCAAATGGCTTTCTGACAACATTTTCTTCCTTTACTTTGTCAAAGTGCTTTTCATAGAAGGTCTTTCCTCCTTGGTTATAGCTATTTCCCCAGAGCATCCTAGAGATCGTCGTCAACATTTGAGCTCTGTCTACAATTTGATCTGGCATAAAGTTCTCAAGTACTTCTTCATTTGGATAGATTCCCATTACATTGAGTTGGCAAACTCTTTTTGCTGTAGCAATGCTGGCTTCTGGGGTTCCAACAAGATCTTTAAAGCTACATGCTTTCCCTTCGTTAGCTGCGCGTCCAAGTTTGTCACCTACAGGAAGAATCATCTGTGCAAGTTCCATTCTTGTCATTGGATTATTGAAGCGAGCTTTATCTGCCTGAGAAATGATCCCTTGACGAACAGCCCAATCAAGAGCATTTTCAAGTTCTTTATCCAAGCTTCCCCTTGTCGTATTATTTACTGATGTAGTCTTGTTTACTCAAGCTTTACCTCGCTGAGAATTGCTTGCTCGTTGAGACAAAACATACTCCTGATCAAAGTCAATTGGAAGATCACAGTTTGAATTAAGCACCATACTTGTTTCTGCAACCTTAACTCCTGCAGTATCTGTGAGTTTAAAGTTGAGTTGACAGCCATGGATATTTCTTGCCTTTATTTTTAGTGGAAAAGATTTCTTCTCTCATGAAGCGAGAGAAAAAGATGAAATCTGATCAGATTTTTTCTGGTTTCCATACCAGAGTTCAGTCTGTCCACTTCCACACTCAGAAAAAGAGAGACTAAAAGATTCTGCTCCAGAAAGAGCTCCTGCTGTCGTCGTAAGTTCAAGAGTAAATTCTCCAGAAAATGAAGCAGGGAGATTAGTCATTGAGAGTCCAACCTTGGCACCGCTATCCTGTGCAAAAGATACACCGATAAGCCCGGCAATGGCCAAGAGACTAAAGAAGAGTTTTCCTTTCATGTTATAATCAAAAGAGGATAAAAATATTGTCTATATTTGGATCGACAATACCGATAAGATACCATTTTACTTAGGAAAGTCAAGATAAAATGTAAATAAAATAATCCCGCTTCTTTCGTAGGTAGAAAAGAGTCAGATTTTTCTTTTGCAAAAGAGAGAGAAAACTTTATACTCCAATTCGTGGAGCGTTTTAATGCCTTACAAAATCAATAGAATGCTAAAAAATGTTCTAAAAATCTGAAAAATAAAGTGGATTCATCTTTCAAAGCCAACCCATCACGAACTTGAAGAGGCAATCAAGAACCTAGATCTTCATGAGATGGTTGAGCAGGATTTGATTGAACCAAGTGCACATGATAAGATTGATGTGTATGATGATTGTATTTTTCTTGTAATCCATTTCCCAAAATACAACGAAAAGCTCTGAAAATATCTTTCAAATGAAATGAATATCATTTTAGGGAGAGATTTTATTATTACGATCACCAAGTATCCGACCAATAATATCGAAAAGATTAGACAGGAATACGAACAAGAAATCAAAGAAGAGTGAGAAGAGGCAGAAGAGTACAAGATTTCTCCTTACTATGTTCTCTATAAGATTATTGATGTGATGTATGATAAGATACTCCTTGGGCTCAATAAATTCAATCTTGATCTCATGGAAATGGAGAAACAAGTTTTTGATAAAAGTTTTGTTGATACAGATCTTCTCAAGAAGGTCCTTATCAAAAAGAGAAATACGGTATTGCTAAAAACTATTATTTCTCCACAAGAAGAAATTCTCGTAGAGCTCCAAAAAGTAACCGCAAATTTCTATGAAGGAGATTTAGATGTTTACTTTGAGGATCTTGAATACAAGACAAGTAAGATACTAGGGCATATTTCAATCATCCATGAAAATATTGATTCCATCGGAGAGATATTCAATACCCTTACAAATATGATGACCAACAAAAATATTGGGATATTGACGGTTTTGACGGTAATTATCTGAATAATGACGATGATTAGTGGAATCTATGGGATGAATATCTGATTGCCATTCCAGAACTATCCAGGGGCGTTTATTGTCCTTATGGTGTTTATGGTGATAATGGCAGTTTTCACGGTACTTATCTTCAAGAAAAAGAAACGACTCTAAATCAGAATATTTTATTTATCGATTTATACTTATACCATGAGACGCCCAAAAAAAAGGAAAAACAGACGAATTTTTATGTGAGGAATTATCATTCTTTTTGCTCGACTCCGGATCTTAGGACGTGGTGCTTATAATGCTCCCGTATACTATCCAGAGAATACAACAGTTCAGATAGAAAAAGGAGATACTATCAATAAATTCTTTCCAGAACAGGGATTCTTAAAAAGAATAATGCTGAAGTTCCGATTGAGAAATCATCGTGAATCAATCCCAATGCTTCAAGAGGGAAACTACGTTCTGAGTGGGAAATATACGAAAGCTGAGTTGATGAATCTCATTAAGGAGTGACCACAGAGAGATGTAAAACGTGTGACTCTCCTTGAATGACGATCAATCTATGATATAGATGCTTATTTGACAGAGCTGTGACAGATTTCTGCAGGTCAGTTCATTCAGAAGGCGGAAGATCAGCAGTTTATTCAAGAGATGAAGTCAGATTTTCCTTTTCTTTCAGCACTTCCTAGTGGAAAATCACTTGAAGGTTATCTCTATCCGGATACCTACTTCTTAGATCCTAATAGTTCCATACCAGAGCAACTTATTAAATCTCAGCTTAAAAACTTCAATCAAAAAGTCTGGATTCCTCTTGGAGATCAGCTCCAATCCTTTGGTTATGGATTTGATAGTTATCAACTTCTAACTCTTGCTTCTATAATAGAAAATGAGGAGAAGTTGGCAGGGAATAAGCCTATCATTGCCGGGATCTTTCTGAATAGACTGGAGAAGGGGATGAGATTGGATGCAGATGTAACTCTTTGTTATGGACTAAAGATTACCTACGACCAATGTAGAAATCAAATTCTTGCAAATCTCTCAGATGCAAGCAACCTCTACAATACAAGACAAAACTACGGGCTTCCTCCTACGCCAATTTCCTCACCGAGCGTAGAGACAATCTCAGCAACCTTAGACTTCAAAAAAACTGGAGCACTTTACTATCTCCATGATGCCAGTGGAAAGATTCACTACGGCACTACACTTGAAGAACATAATGAAAACAAAAAAAACTACCTATAAAACTGATCTACGTGGTAGTATTTCCAATCACTTCTATAGGTTTCCTAAACCTCTTTTTACCAAGCTATCCTATATACCCATGGAACTCATCATCACTTGTAATGGAGAACACGTTAATACACATTGTTCTACCTTGGGACACTGCAATGATAGGCTTTCAGATAAAGGCGTACTAGATTCGCTGAGACTTGCACAAGCACTCAAAAAGGAAAAAATTGACTTTATCTTTTGTAGTGATATCGGATTTCGTAGGACAATTACGGATTTAGTCTTTGAGACTTTAGAAAATGATAGATTTCAGATCATCGTTGATCCAAGAATTAGAGAAAAATGAGCAGAAATCTGCACCAAACTCACTAGAGAAACGTTTGAAAATACGACAGGAAATAATCCAGAGCAAGTAAAGCTTTTGAGTCGCCTTTTCATCAAGAGTGATACCGTAGAGCATAGTCAGACAATAGAAGAAACACGGGATCAGGTGCGTGAACGTTGCAAACTCTTTCTTCGCGAGCTTACCAAAACGTATCCAAGCTCTTCTCGTATCCTCATTGTGGGAAATCCTATCATAAATAGTGCTATCATAGCAACCTTGCTCAAAAAGGAAGGACAAGAAGAGCGTTTTGTTACATCTCCTTGTTCACTTAGCCGTTGTCGCTTTGTAGAGGATAGACGAGAAATGCTCTCTTTCAACCAACTTGGGCATTTATATTGAGCGAATTAAAAAAAGACTGTATGTATTTTTCTTTCAAAACTCAGCCAGAGGATTTTATTGTAGAGGAGCTTTTACCTTTTCAGTTAAGCGGAAAGGGAGAGTTCCTTTATGTTTTCTTCGAGAAAAAACTAGTAAATACCATGGAGGTTATCCTCTCACTATGCCAGACGCTGGGGCTCAAAAGGGGGGATATTGGGATTGCAGGACTAAAAGATAAAGCCTGAATTACAAGACAACGGCTCAGTATTTCCCAAAAGGCTCTAAATGCTTGTGGAGGAAGCTCCACTTTTTTTGATAGCTTAAAGCAAAAAGTTGCAATCCTGGCGACCTGACGGCATCACGCTCCTCTAGCGATCGGCAAGAACGGAGGGAATCACTTCACTATTAGGCTAAGGGGAAGAGCAGCTCTTCCTCCAGAAGCAAGAGAACAGCTAGAGCAACACCTTCAAAAAAGTAAAAAAATCTGATTTCCAAATGCATTTTGAATCCAGAGATTTGGAAAAGGAAACAAAAATTTTAAAAAAGCAAAAAAAATCTTTTCCGAGGGACGTCTCCAAGATCACGGCTATCAAGTAAAATTCATGCTTCAAGCCTTTGGGAGTATGTGGTTTAACGAACTTGTGATGAAAAGACGAAAGGAATGAGCGTTTATCTTAGACTGAGATATTATGGTCAACGGACGAAACGCATTTTGAACTGCAGTAGCGAGTTATTCCGCTGGAATGCTTCAGCATTTTGACTATTGGGCACTAAAAAGAGTCAATCAAGGGGCTGCAGTACTCGAGCCAGGAGTCATTACTCAATCGAGTGATTTTGACCAAGATTCGCGATTTCCTACGGGAGCAGTGTTGGGGACAGAACAGCTCACTTGCAACCAAGGCAGTTCGGCAAGATATTATGATGAGCGACAGAGGAAAGTCAGCGGATTTGATACCTTTGGAAATACTATTTCTCAGACCTATCATCTCTATGGCTTTAGGAGGCCCCTACGAGCATATCCTCATTCCCTCAGCCGAAAACGGGAAGCTAAAGACCTCCTCTTAGATTTTTCTCTTCCAACGGGGAGTTATGCAAGTGTTTTTCTAGCTACACTTTTAGAAATGATCGATCCTAAAGGTTGCCTCAGCAACGGACTTTTGATTCCGCTCATTTCATAGCCACTTCTTTCAACAGAAAAAAAGAAAAAAGCTGATCCAAAATAGAGGATCAGTCTTTTTCACTGTTATATACTACTCTTTTACTGGATAGTTGTCTTTACTCGGTAGTTATACCGTCAAATTCATCGGTTCCATCATGTTCTGCTTGCTCAGCGATTTCCTTGGTTGCGTGAACTACGCCGTCTTTGTGGTGCGCTGGAGAATAAATAGTATACATCTTTAATGGTTCAGTGCTAGAAGTGTTGATCACATTATGCTGTGCACCTGCAGGGACGATGATCGAGCTTCAGTCCTGTACCAAATACTCATTATCATCAATGATTACTTTCCCCTCCCCTGCTTCAAATCTGAAAAACTGCACATTATCATGATGAACTTCTAATCCGATCTCTTCTCCAGGAAGAAGACTCATCAACACAAGTTGAAGTCCCTTTGCAGTATAAAGTACTTGCCTAAAATAGTCATTTTTTAGTGTAAGCTCTTCGATATTTGCGTGATATCCTTTCATGATCCTAATAAATTCAAAAAGATAAAATCTGATTTTCCCTAATCGTCTAATGGTTAAGATAAGGTTGCTCCTGCATGACCAGCATTTTTAATGTTTGGTTGCATAGTCTTCATATTGTTCTCCCAGCTTGCTGGACACGCATGTCATTTGTTTTCCGTTACAAACTTTAATCCATAGAGCTTCCTTACAAGTTCTTTTGCACTTCTTCCAACAGCATCAGTGTGGATTTCTATCGTCTTAAGAACACCGTCTGGAGAGATGATAAAGGTTCCTCTTTCTGCGTTTCCAGTTGCAGTATTGAGAATACCAAAGTACCTTGAGAGGACAGTATTTCTATCGCTGATCATATTAAACTGGAAGCCTTTTAACATTTCTTCGGATTCAAGCCAAGACTTGTGAGAGAAAACAGAATCTACACTCACACCAAAGACTTCAACATCTCCCATTGCACGGATTTCCTCAGCTTTTTGGTTGAGATCTTTAAGTTCTGTTGGGCAGACGAAGGTAAAATCAGCTGGATAGAAAAACAAAACAAGCCATTTGTTTCTGTAATCCTTTACAGTTTTGTTTTCAATCTCTTGGCTATGAGGATTATACATCGTAAGTTTAAAGTTTGGAACGATCCTTTCGATCCTTGCACAGTTGTTGGAGTCATAGCTTTCTCCACAGTCGCAACACGTGCATTCTTCACAATAATTGTCTTCGCAGGCACTGCAGTGGCAGTCGCATGCAGAATAATGTTCTAGTTTAGTCATTTTACTATTGCTATAAGAATATAAAAACATAAAGAGTCTAAACATTTTCCCCAAAAAAACAAGAATAATTCTCATAATAGTTATAGCCCTCAAAAAGCTTCCTAATTTCATCTCTTCTCATATAATATAATTCTTCCAAAGCCATATTCAAAAAAGCTCAAAAAGCCTGAATCCGTTGCAAAGGTAGGAGAAAAAACTATACTTCACTTTGAATTTTTACTTACCTACAAGCGAAATGGCTTTTGGATTAATCATAGCAATCTTTCTTGGTCTGGTTTTTGGATCTTTTGGCTCAGTAATTCTTTCCAGACGAGGAGATAGTGAGAGTCTTGAGCAGGCTAGTTCGATTTTACGAGGAAGAAGTGAGTGTCCTCAGTGTAAAAAAAGATTGCAGCCCTGTGATCTTATCCCCGTTATCAGTTTCCTCCTCCAAAAATGAAGATGTCGCTATTGCAAAAAGAAAATCTCACGACTTTATCCAATTCTAGAGCTTGGATCTGCTTTGATTTTCTGAAGCATATGGTATTATCTTTCTGATGCAGGTATGGTACCTGTAGTGTTCTGGACAATCACCGGGCGAATGCTTTGGCTCCTTCTAATTTACGATGTATTACGATACGAAGTGCATCTTCCCCTTCTTGTTATTATAAGTGGAGTTTTGATTTTAGCACTATGATGCTGATTGTTCGTTTGGCAGGCTCTTTGGGGCGGGATAAGTTTTCTGCTTATTTTTCTGCTATTATATCGGCTAGCCAAACGGCGAGTGAAGGCTAAATACCACAATAATGAAGAAGGAATCGGAATGGGGGATGTATTGATCGCGCCTTATCTAGGAACCCTTCTTTTTGCAGGGATAGGAAATCGTGGAGATGTTTTACAGGGAGCAGGTATAATACTGATTTTTTTCGTCCTAAGTGGAAGTATTGGAATCTTTCGATTTATCCTTCAGAATAAAATCTTTAGAAAGAAAGCGAATTTTTTGAGTCCAAAAATGACCGAGCAGTCGGTTCCTTTTCTTCCCGCAATGATCTTAGCTGTTGTGTTCATTCTTCTCTTTCAAAACGCTTTATCTTCCCTTTTCTCATTCTAAATAATGGAAACAATATCTTCTTCTCTATCTTCATCTCACAAAAAAAGCTATCACCTTCCAAGGCTCTGCTTTTTCTTAGTTTTTTCTCTCATTACCTATGGATTTTTCCTTCGAAAGCTTTTGTGGGAAAGGCAGGTTCTTTGGGCAGTAGCAGCCTTTTGTGTCCTCTTTATTGGCTTAATATTCCTTGCTATAGATCTTAGGAGGGTAAAAAAGATAAAAATCTGGCTTCCAATACTTATTTTAGGAGCCGTTCTTCAGTTGATAATACGAAATGCTCCACGACAATTAATGATAGCTATGTGGCTTTCGCTGTTTGCAATCTGATTTTTACTTTTTTCTTTAGGAAGCTATTTCTCCAAAGTAAGGAAGATTAATTGGATTGTGTATTTTACCAGTAGTGGTTACATTTTTGCCACAATAACCAGTATCCTCTTTTGATTTGCGGTGCTTGGAATGAATAGTCAGTTCCCCTTCCAATGTGAACAGATCTCTTGACGATCCAAAAAAATCATACAAAAATCTACAAATCCTTTTGAGCTGAACATTTTTAATACTCCAGAAAATGAAGCCGAAGCCGAAAGTCTTGTAGATCAAGAAACATCTTCTCCTATAAAAGAGATGGGAGGACAAATCAAGAGTGTTATTCTAGAAGGGCTGGTGAAAACTCAGCAAAGCATTAGTTTTGAAATCTGTAAGGCAACACTCGGGCAGCTACAACGTGTTTATCAAAAGCCAATATTCCAGGTTGGGGCTGTTTTTGCAATGTATTTGCTCTTCTACGGAGTGGTAAGATTGGTGGTGTGGATTCTTACTATTATTGCTTATGTTGTATTCCTCGCAATAAGACTATTCGGCCACTATTCTATAGAGAAAAAACTTGAAGAAGTAGAAGAAGTGCTCTAAGAACTCATCAAATAGAGTCGTCCCATTCTAAGAGGAATGCGATCCGTAGCTTCTCTAGACATTAAACTTGAAGATCATGACATCTCCATCCTGCACAATATAATCTTTCCCCTCTAAACGTAGGAGTCCTTTCTCTCTTGCCTTAGCCCAAGAACCTGATTCCAAGAGCTTTTCTGTGTTGATTACTTCCGCCTTAATAAATCCTCTTTCAAAATCTGAATGAATTGCTCAGGCTGCCTGCGGTGCAGTAGAATTAAGTGGGATGGTCCAAGCTTTAGTTTCTTTCTCTCCTGTCGTGAAATAGTACATAAGTCCGAGCTGTTTGAAGGCGAGGGAAATTAAATCATCCAGAGTGGGAATCTTGGCTCCCTGTTGGAGTTCCAAAAGCTCAGTCAGAAATTCAGATTTTTCTTCATTGGAAAGTTCCATCATCTCGGATTCAATCTTGACACAGACGATCGC
This sequence comes from SR1 bacterium human oral taxon HOT-345, assembly GCA_003260355.1. Classification (GTDB taxonomy): domain Bacteria; phylum Patescibacteriota; class Gracilibacteria; order Absconditabacterales; family Absconditicoccaceae; genus HOT-345. Next base: position 45,876 of record MPSQ01000002.1, on the reverse strand, counting down.
AACAGGAGCTTGGAGTTTTTCTTCAAATTCCTTCTTCAGAACTTCAGCATTTTGAATATCCTCCTGAGAAATATTCAGTGCATAGACAAAAGGTTTTAGGGTCAGAAAATTATAGGACCTAATCAATTTGAGCTCCTCCTCCGCAAACTCTTCTCTCAAGGTGTTTGCCAGTCTTCCTTCCAAGAGGACTTTTTGTATTTTTTCGAGGATTTCTGCGGACTTTTTATCGTCCTTATTTTGAGCCAGCTTTGCTTTCTTTTGAAGATTCGGAAGTGTTTTTTCTATTTGTTCAAGATCGGAAAAAATAAGTTCAGTATTGATGATCTCTCTATCTCTTAGAGGGTCAACTCCGCCTTCCACATGGACGACATCACTGTCCTTAAAATATCTTAGCACTTGCACAATTGTGTCAACTTCTCTAATATGGGAAAGAAACTTGTTTCCTAGTCCCTCACCTTTACTTGCTCCTTTTACAAGTCAGGCAATGTCCACAAATTCGGTATTAGCGTAGACAATTTTTTGGCTTTTAGACATCTCTGCCAGAGCTTCAACTCTAGGGTCTTTAACGTCTACAATCCCAATATTTGGTTCTATAGTGCAGAAGGGGAAATTCTCAGCAGGAGCAGCATAGGACTTTGTTAAAGCATTAAACAAGGTAGACTTCCCAACATTTGGTAATCCAACAATTCCAATTTTCATCTCTGTTCTTCCAAAAAAATAAATCTGAATTAATACTTCAAGTGTAGGGAATTACCAGCGATTTACAAGTGAGAATCAAATATCCTGCCTCAAAGCATCGTCTAAAACGTCCTCTATAACTAAATCAGACTCTTTTTCCGCTGTCAAAATCGTGGTAAAATGCGGTGTGAAATTTTACCAAAAATAAAGGACTCCAAAAAGGATCGCAATCCAAAATCCGCCAATAAGATAAAATTTCCAAAGGAAGCTTGACTTTACAGTCTTATGTCTAAAGACGTCAATCGCAAGAATCGCTCCTAGCCATCATCAGCAGATGCTTAAGATAAGAAGTGTTTTTTCGCTAATTCTCCATTTTTTATTTTTTGCCTTCCATTTGTCAATTCATCGGATAGTAAAGGAGACGACATTAATAAATCCAAAGAAGATTAAAGCAGCTTCCATAACTTCAATAAAAAGTAAAATTGTTTATTTCTTAGATATACTTTCCCTTCCGAAAATCAACTCAGAAATATAGAAAACTGTCGTATTGTGGTAGTTTCGCTTATTTATCCAAAGCTATACCATAGTAAATCAGCTATAAATTCAGATTCTTGATGAAGAAATGGTATTGGGGTATCAAAAAATGATCAAACCTTTAGAGCATAAAAGGTTGCTTTTTTGTAGTCTTCCACAAGTGGAGTCTTTTAATGTGGGAAAGTTCGCATAAGACCGGAAGAAAAATTAAAATAAGAGACAAAATCAGATTTTTGAATTTTTGGTCGATTTTTTTAATCAATCTTCAGAAATTAAAAAACGAAATGACCCAAAAAGGAGAAAAATGCCAAATATTACCTTGTTAAAAAAAATCTTTAAAATCTCTTGCATTTAGATAGAAGATATTTAATATAATGCTCGCAACCAAAAGCGAAGAGGTTGCTGAAGTGATCCTTAACAATAGCATAATATATTACACTATTTCTTAGTAGATAAATCTATTTAAAAGCAATAAAAGGATGCCTTGGGTAAAAAAGAGGAAGAAGGACGTAGCTGGCTGCGATAAGTCTTGATGAGATGCCAACAATCGCTTGGAGTCAAGAATTTCCGAATGGGGCAACCTATTCTCTATAGGAGAATACAAAGTTGACAATACTCGGTGAAGTGAAATATCTCAGTAACCGAAGGAAAAGAAATCGTAATGAGATTCCCTTAGTAGTGACGAGCGAACAGGGAAGAGCCCAAACTCTATTAGTGTAAGCTTCTAGGCGTTGCTAATAAGAGGGTTGTAGGATCGTCCGGGAAGAGCTAGAACTCTTTGGATGGAGAGATGTTGTATTAGGAGAAGCATTTGGATGATGCACCATAGAAGGTTAAAGTCCCGTATCTGAAAATATGACACCACATCGTGACGACACCTGAGTAATATCAGACACGAGAAATCTGGTATGAATCTGCCCAGACCACTGGGTAAGGCTAAATACTTTTTTACACCGACAGCGAACAGTACCGTGAGGGAACGGTGAAAAGAACCCCTGGTAGGGGAGTGAAATAGAACCTGAAATTTATTGCTTACAATTGAGTGGGAGCCGCAAGGTGACCACGTACCTATTGACGAATGGGTCAGCGAGTTATTAGTAGTAGCGAGGTTAAGCCAGTTATAGGCGGAGCCGAAGGGAAACCGAGTCTGAATAGGGCGCTTTAGTTATTATTAATAGACCCGAAGCGGTATGAGCTAGACATGGGCAGGTTGAAGGCATAGGAAACTATGCTGGAGGACCGAACGGGTTGGTGCTGCAAAACCTTCCGATGACCTGTGTTTAGGAGTGAAAAGCTCATCGAATACCGTGATAGCTGGTTCTCTCCGAAATGCATTTAGGTGCAGCCTGCATTTTGAGATCTTGAAGAGGTAGAGCTCTGGAAAGGCTAGGGGTGTCGAGAGACATTACCAAACCTTACTAAACTTCGAATGCTTCAAGGAATATTGCAGAGTGGGACTACGGGAGCAAGTTTCGTAGTCAAAAGGATAACAGTCCAGACTTCTGATTAAGGTCCCTAAAGTAATGCTAAGTGGAAAAAGAGGTGTCTTTACTTATACATCCAGGAGGTTTGCCTAGAAGCAGCAATCCTTTAAAGAAAGCGTAACAGCTCACTGGACTAGCGAAGATGCGCTGAAGATGTAACGGGGCTAAGCATTATACCGAAATCGAAGACCAGTGTAGTAATACACTGTGTGGTAGGAGAGTGTTCTTACAGGATGAAGCTACATCGCGAGATGTGGTCGACTAGTAAGAAGTAAAAATGCTGACATGAGTAACGCTTATTGATGAAAATTCAATATATCGAAACCCTAAGGATTCCTACGCAACGTTCATCGTCGTAGGGTTAGTCGGGACCTAAGGCTTATCCAGAAGTGGAGAGTCGATGGATAACTGGTTAATATTCCAGTACTTATATAAAGAGTGATGGAGTAACGCATTGAGATTTGTGAGAGCTCATTAAGGATTTGAGTCGAAAGAGTGAGGTTTTTATAACCCTAGGTTATAAAGGTAGTTGCAGGAAAATCCACAGCTATTGATACTGAGCTTGATCGGAATTTGATTCCTCGGAATTAGAAATTCTCATCGTTTTGGTGCCGAGAAAAACTTCTAAACTTAATCTTTATGTAACCCGTACTCAGATCAGACACTTGTGGGGTGGTAGAGAATACTAAGATAATCGAGATAATTAATGGGTAAGGAACTTGGCAAATTAGCGGACGTACTTTCGAAATAAGTCCTGTCCCGAGCAATCGGGATCGCAGCGAAAGAGATGGGGGGAACTGTTTATCACAAACACAGCTCGTTGCTAACTCGTAAGAGGATGTATAACGGGTGATGCCTGTCCAATGCCAGAATGTTATGCTCTCTTGTGCAAGCTCGAGGGTTAAGCACTGGTGAATGACGGCCGTAACTATGACGGTCCTAAGGTAGCGAAATTCCTTGTCAGGTAAGTTCTGACGCGCATGAATGGCATAATCATCCCCATGCTGTCTTACCCTTAAACTCGGTGAAATTACATTCCCGGTAAAAATGCCGGGTAGTCACAGTTAGACGGAAAGACCCTGTGAAGCTTTACTGTAGATTGATATTGGATTGTAGCATGTCTTGCTCAGTATAGGTGGGAGGCTTTGATGTTTCAACTTCGGTTGGGGCGGAGCCAATAGTGAGATACCACCCAAGATATGTAGCAATTCTAATCCCTAGGTTGGGAGACAGTTTCAGTTGGACAGTTTACCTGGGGCGGGTGCCTCCTAAAAAGTAGCGGAGGCGTGCAAAGGTTTGCTTACTACGGATGGAAACCGTGGTGAATGTGTATTCGCATAAGCAAGCTTGACTGTGAGACTGACAGGTCGAGCAGATACGAAAGTAGGCGAAAGTGATCCGGATCTTCCAAGTGGAAGGGGATCCGCTCAACGGATAAAAGTTACTCCGGGGATAACAGGCTAATGGAATCTAAGCGTTCACAGCGACGATTCCGTTTGGCACCTCGATGTCGACTCGTCGCATCCTGGGGCTGTAGAAGGTCCCAAGGGTTGGGTTGTTCACCCATTAAAGCGGGACGCGAGTTGGGTTCAGAACGTCGTGAGACAGTTCGGTCCCTATCTACTGTGACCGTAGGATATTTGAGAGATGCTGACCCTAGTACGAGAGGACCGGGTTGGACGAGCCTCTGATAGTACCAGTTGTTCCGCCAGGAGCACCGCTGGATAGTTAAGCTCGGAAAAGGTAACCGCTGAAAGCATCTAAGTGGGAAACTTGTCTCAAGATTAGATATCCCTCTTCTTTATGAAGGTAAGACCGCTGGTAGACTACCAGTTTAATAGGCATTAGGTGTAAGTCCTGTAAGGGATTGAGCTAAGATGTACTAATTGGTCGAGCGGGTTTATCTTTTTTCTAAGAAATAGGTAATATATTATGGTATTGTAAGGATACTAAAAGGATAAAAAATCAGATTTTTACTTGATTTTTGTATGAAAATCGTTATTAGTCTGATTCATCTTTATTAACGGTAGTGCTGATGCGGTATATGGAAACACCTGTTCCCATTCCGAATACAGAAGTTAAGCATATACTGGTCGATGATACTGGTTCTATCAGGGCTGGGAAAGTAGGTTAGTGCTACCATTACTAAGGATGGAAACGCCTTAGCTGAAGAGATCTTTAATAGTACTAAAAAGAGATAAAGTGTGGAACTTTTTGAAGAGTTTGACCCTGGCTCAGGATGAACGCTAGCGAAATGCCTAACACATGCAAGTCGAACGGATCTTGCGTCGTAGCAATACGTAGTAAGATTAGTGGCAAACGAGCGAGTAACGCGTGCTTAACTTGCCCCGAAGATGGGTATAACTACAGAGATGTAGCTAATTCCCAATATGCTCACGATGGTGAAATTCCAATGTGAGGAAAGATTTATCGCTTCGGGAGAGTGGTGCGTCCTATCAGGTAGTTGGTAAGGTAATGGCTTACCAAGCCTATGACGGGTAACCGGTCTGAGATGATGTCCGGTCGCGATGGGACTGAGATACGGCCCATACTCCTACGGGAGGCAGCAGTGGGGAATCTTGCACAATGGACGAAAGTCTGATGCAGCAATTTCGCGTGAAGGATGAAGCATTACGGTGTGTAAACTTCTTTTTTGGCAGAAGACGAATGACGGTATGTCAAGAATAAGAGACGGCTAACTACGTGCCAGCAGCCGCGGTAATACGTAGGTCTCAAGCGTTGTCCGGATTTACTGGGCGTAAAGTGTCCGTAGTCTGAATTGTAAGTCTGTTTTCAAATCCTACGACTCAATCGTAGAAAGGGAGTGGATACTGCAATTCTGGAAGTATCTGGGGGTTAGTGGAATTTCCGGTGGAGCGGTGAAATGCGTTGATATCGGAAGGAACGCCGAAAGCGAAAGCAGCTAACTACAGAATACTTGACGATGAGGGACGACAGTTCGGGTAGCAAACAGGATTAGATACCCTGGTAGTCCGAACCGTAAATTATGCTTGCTAGATGTTTTTGTCAATTTATTGGCAGGAGTGTCGTAATCTAACGAGTTAAGCAAGTCGCCTGGGTAGTATATTCGCAAGAATGAAACTCAAAGGGATAGGCGGGGGAACACACAAGCAGTGGATTATCTAGATTAATTGGATAATAAGCCAAGAATCTTACCTAGGATTGACATGTATTGTGTCTGCGGTGAAAGTCGCATATCCGTAGCAATACGGAGCTTTACACAGATGGTGCATGGTCGTCGTCAGCTCGTGCCGCAAGGTGTCTAGTTAAGTCTGGAAACGAGCGCAACCCTCATGCTTAGTTAGTATGTCTAAGCAGACTGCTCGGGTAACCGAGAGGAAGGAGAGGATGACGTCAGATCCTCATGCCTCTTACACCTAGGGCCTCATAGATAATACAATGGGTAGGTACAGCGAGAAGCAAGACCGCGAGGTGGAGCAAATCTTTAAAACTACCCCTAGTTCGGATTGTAGTCTGGAACTCGACTACATGAAGTTGGAATTGCTAGTAATGGCAGATCAGCCATGCTGCCGTGAATATGTCCCTGTTCCTTGCACTCACCGCCCGTCAAACCATGGGAGCTGAGGTTCTTTGAAGACTCATTATATGGGTTAAGGAGGAAATCAGTGACTGGGGTTAAGTCGTAACAAGGCATCCCTACCGGAAGGTGGGGATAGACCACCATTCTAATCAAACACTTAAAATTATACACTTTGTCCATTACTTTATCTCTTTTCAGTACTATTGAATTAAAGAAAGCTGACTCCCAAGTCAGTTTTTTCTTTTTTAAGAATTTAGCTAGGTTGAGATTATTTTAGAGTTTCTTTTCACGATAAGTGGAGAGAGATAAACTTACCCTTGAAAAATAAGAGAAGATTGTTATTTTTCCTGGGATAGTTATTTTACGATATTATAATTTTAGGTGATGGATTCTAATGTTTTGTTTACAATCTTATGACTGTAGTGATAGGTTTATCTTCAGAAAGGTAAAACATCAAAACGCTGCATGTTTTCTGAATTTTATGCTTCTATCCCTATGTCTGTTCCATTGCTTTTTTGTCATAAAAATACTCTTGAAATTAATAAGTAAATTACTATAAAGACACCTGTTCTATTTCTACTGAAGCATAAAAGAAGAAATATGAATAGGTAGAAAAGAGAAATATCTCTGATGCACATCAAAAGGAAAAGCCAAGGTAGCTCAGTGGTAGAGCAGAGGCCTGAAAAGCCTTGTGTCGGCAGTTCGATTCTGCCTCTTGGCACCACTAAAAATTATAGAGAAAAGAATGGGCGTGTAGCTCAGGCGGTTAGAGCGCACCTCTGATAAGGGTGAGGTCGGTGGTTCGAGTCCACCCACGCCCACCATTCTTTCTCGGGAATTAGCTCAGATGGCTAGAGCGCTTGGTTTGGGACCAAGAGGTCGCGAGTTCGAGTCCCGCATTCCCGAGGTTAAAAAGTTAATATCTTACAAAATAAAAAGGTTCTCTGGATATATTGCCTTACTTGATTTGGTTAAATATTTGGAGGGTGGTTTTGAAATAGGGTTGGTGGCTTGCTATTTTCTAGTGAGGTCTGCCAAATGATCAAGATCAACTTTTTTTTTGAAGAATTACTTGCAATTATAAAGGAAATTGTTATATAGTTAGTTATGTTTAACTTTTAGTTTATTAAACAGTATTACTATGGCTACTAAACCACACGTAAATGTTGGAACTATTGGTCACGTTGATCACGGTAAGACAACATTGACTGCTGCTCTTACAGCTGTTGCTGCTACAAAAGGGTATGCTAAATTTACAGCGTATGATCAAATTGATAACGCTCCAGAAGAGAAGGCAAGAGGTATTACTATTGCTTCTAGACATGTAGAATATGAAACTGACAACAGACACTATGCTCATATTGACTGTCCAGGGCATGCTGACTACGTAAAGAACATGATCGTAGGTGCTGCTCAGATGGATGGAGCTATTCTTCTTTGTTCTGCTGTTGATGGTCCTATGCCTCAGACTAGGGAACATATTCTTTTGGCTAAGCAAGTTAATGTGCCAAAGATTGTTGTTTTCTTGAATAAATGTGATATGGTAGATGATCCTGATATGATTGATCTTGTAGAAGAAGAAATCAGAGAGATTCTAAAGAAGAATGGTTTTGATGAAAATTGTCCTATTATTAGAGGATCAGCTTTGAAGGCTGTTGAAAATCCTACTGATGAGGCTGCTGCAAAACCTATTTGGGAGTTGTTTGATGCTTTGGATTCTTACATTCCAGTTCCTGAAAGAGATAATGATAAGCCTTTCTTGATGCCAGTTGAAGATGTGTTCTCTATTAAAGGTAGAGGAACTGTGGCAACAGGTAGAATTGAAAGAGGTATTGTAAAAATGAATGATGAGCTTGAACTTCTTGGTCTTGGTGCTGATCCTTTGAAAACTGTTGTTACAGGTATTGAAATGTTCCACAAGGCGTGGGATCAGGCAGAGTCTGGTATGAATGTTGGGCTTTTGCTTAGAGGTGTAGACAAGGATGCTATTGAAAGAGGACAGGTGCTTTGTAAGCCAGGTACTGTGAAGACTTTCAAAAAGTTTGAAGCTGAAGTGTATGTACTTAAAAAGGAAGAAGGTGGAAGACATACTCCATTTATGAGTGGATATAGGCCTCAATTCTTCATGAGAACAACGGATGTTACCGGAAATATTGAACTTGCTCCTGGTGTAGAAATGATTATGCCTGGTGATAATGCAAAGATTATTGTTGAACTTATCTATCCTGTAGCTATGGAAGAGGGTTTGAGATTTGCAATTAGAGAAGGAGGTAGAACGGTTGGTGCTGGAGTTGTTACTAAAGTACTTGAATAATTTACTATAGAGATGCAGACCTTGGAAAAGGTTTAAGACTGAATTCTGGGGTCTGTTTTCTTATATTTATTTTTACTATCAAAAGGGTTATATGTCGGCTGTAAAAAAAGATCAGACTCCAAAGTTGAGAATTAAGTTAAAGAGTTATGATGTAAGAATGTTGGAAGCTTCTGTTTCTAAGGTTGTAGGACTTTTGGTAAAATCAGGTGCTCAGATTAAAGGACCAATTCCTTTGCCAAAGAAAAGGAAGGTATATACCGTGTTAAGATCAAACTTTAAGTTTAAAAAAGCAAGAGAGCAATTTGAAAGAATCTCTTATACAAGAGTCTTGGATGTTGTAGAGACTGGAGGGAAGACAATGGAGTATCTTCAGAATCTTTCAATTCCCGTAGGAGTGCTTGTAGATGTGAAGGTTTTCTAGGCTTAGAGGATTATAAAATACGAATTACGGATTGTGGATATAAAATCTATTCGTAATTGGTAATTTGTGCTTTGTTTTAATTGATCAGAATGTGTTAGTATGGCAAATAAAGGAGGAGTTGTGGTTGCAAAACAAGAGATGACTAAGATGTGGATTGGTGATAAATTTGTGGCGGTTACTCTTGCTAAGGTTCTTCCACAAGAAATTATTAGATATAAAACTCAGGAAAAAGATGGGTATTCTGCTGTAGTTGTTGGGGTTGAAAAAAAAGAACTCAATAAAGAAAAGGGGCAGAAGCTGATATATAGTATGGTGACAGAGTTTCCTGTAGATGAGGCTTTTGTTTCTGCGAACGAGGCTGGAAAGATTCTTGACGCTTCTTTGTTGGAAGGTGTATCTTCTCTTGCTGTGACTGGGATGACTAAAGGAAAGGGGTATCAGGGACTAGTGAAGAGGTGTAATGTTAAAGGAGGTCCTGCTACCCATGGGCACAAGTTTTCTAGAGCAGGTGGTTCTAAGGGTAATAGAAAGCCAAGAAGAACTATGAAGGGGCATCCTCATGCAGGACATATGGGTTCAGAGCAGCTTACTCTCAAAAGAATTCCTCTTTTGAATATCGTAGAAAAGGATGGCGTGAAGTTTTTGATTGTTAAAGGATCTTTGCCTGGTGCAAGAAACGGAAAGTTGAAATGTTTTGTAGAATAATTTTTATGACCTTATAGATAGCTAAAAGATGGTGTATGCAGTTGATGTATATGATAAAAATGGGAAGCTTGCTTCAAAAGTTGATTTGAATCCCGAGCTCTTTTCTGATGAGATTGTAAGCCCTTCTCTTATTCATGAATATCTTCTCCTTCAGCAGGCGAACGCTCGTAATGTAATTGCCTCTACAAAAACAAGAGCTGAAGTTGCTGGATCTGGAAGAAAGCTTTACAAACAGAAAGGGACTGGAAATGCAAGAGTGGGGGATAAAAATTCTCCAATAAGAAGGCATGGTGGAGTTGCTTTTGGTCCAACAGCAGAGAGGAATTTTGAAAAGATAATGACTAAAAAGGCAAGAAAGCTGGCTCTTAATGGTCTTTTGACTTTGAAAGTGAAGGAGTGAGTGGTTTCAGGATTGGATCTTGATACTATGGAGCCGAATACAAAGGCTGCTATAGCGCTTCTTTCTAAAATGGGGAATGGGGGTAAAAAAGTGCTCTTCGTTCTAGATAAAAAAGAAGATGGGGTTGTAAAGTCTTTTAGAAATATTGAGGGGGTGAAATACCTTTTGGTGGATTATCTTAATCCTTATGATCTAATGAACGCTGAGGCTATTGTGTTTTTGAAACCGGCACTTGAATTTGTAAATCAGAATTAGTTTATTATTTATGTTTTTGTTTACAACAGTATGACATTTAAAGAGAAATTGCAGAGAAGGGCGAGAAAGAGTGTTGCACAAAAGGCTCTCGTAAAATTTAGTCCCTACGATATTATCCTTGCTCCTGTATTAACTGAGAAGACCTATAAACAGCAAGAGGTTGCTAATAAATATGTTTTCAAGGTACATAGTGATGCTAATAAAAATGATATTGATGCTGCTATTCAATATCTTTATAAGGTGACTCCTCTAAAGATTAATGTTGTAAATACAGCATTTAAAGGAAGAGAAAGAAGAAAGCTTGTAAAGAGGGCTTTTAAAAAAGCGATAGTGACTTTGGGAGAAAAGGAAAAGATTGATTTTGCTGTGTAATTGTTTTCTTTAGTAATTATAATGTTTTGTTCAGATGGCTGTAAAGAAGTATAAACCATATACGCCTTCCAGAAGATTTATGATTGGGTATGACTTTTCAGAGCTTACTAAGAAAAGACCTGAAAAATCATTAACTATGATGATTGGAAGGACATGAGGAAGAAATAACCAAGGAAGGATAACTTCTAGGTTTATGGCAGGGTGACATAAGAGATTATATAGAATCATAGATTTTAAGGGCTATAATAAAATAGATATTCCCGCAAAAGTTGCTGCTGTAGAGTATGATCCTTATAGGACAGCTAGAATTGTTCTTTTGCATTATATTGATGGGGAAAAGAGATATGTTTTGGCTTGGAAAGGTGCAAAAGTTGGTCAGGTGGTAATGAATGGTGTGAAAGGAGAAATCGCTCCTGGGAATAGAAAGCAGCTGAAGGATATTCCAGAAGGAATGGCAATCTTCAATCTTGAGGTGACTCCTTTCTCTGAGGGGAAGTTGATTAAGTCTGCTGGAGGATTTGCTACTTTAGCAGGTAGAGATGAGGCCTTAAAGGTTGTATTTGTGAAGATGCCTTCAGGAGAAGTGAGAAAGTTCAATGAAAACTGCTGGGCAACACTTGGTGAGGTTTCTAATGCTGATCATAAGAATGTTGAAATCGGTAAAGCTGGAAGGCAAAGGTGGCTTGGTAGAAAGCCAAGAGTGCTTGGAAAGAATATGAACCCTGTAGACCATCCGCTTGGAGGTTGAGAAGCCCACTCCCCTATTGGTTCTAAGAGAGGGCCTAAGTCATTTAGTGGAAAGCTTGTTTCTGCTGGAATGAGAACAAGAAAGGGAAAGAAGTGGTCAGATAAATTTATCGTTTCAAAGAGAAAATAATCTTCAATTCCATTTTATTTAGATATGTTTTGTTAAATGGCTAGATCTCTGAAAAAAGGTTTCTATGTGAATGAAAAACTTATGAATAAGGTTTTGAAAATGAATGAAACCTGAGATAAGAAAGTGATTAAAGTTTGGGATAGGGCTTGTCATATTGTTCCTGAATTTATTGGATATACCTTTGCTGTGCATAATGGAAAACAATTTGTAAGTGTGTATGTGACTGAAGATATGTTAGGACATAGATTGGGAGAGTTTGTTCCTACAAGAACTTTTAGAGGACATCCGTTCTAAGCTCTCTATCTGAGGTAAAGCTTCAGATTTTGAAACTATTTACTTTACTTGTGTAAAATTATATTGTTATGAGTAATCAGGTTACAGCAACATTAAAATATGCACTTCTTTCCGATAGGAAGCTTAATCTCATTGCGGATCTTGTGAGAGGAAAAAGAGTGACTGCTGCATTGGATATGCTTGAATTTATGCCAAAAAAAGGTGCAAGAGTGCTTCATAAACTTATTAAATCAGCGGCGGCTAATGCTGTGAATAATAATAAACTTCCACTTGATCAGCTCTTTATTGAAAGGATTGAGGTGGGGAGGGGACCTAAGATTAAAAGGGTAAGGTTTGTTTCTAGGTCTAGGATTAGCCATTATGAAAAATATAGGGCATATGTGAAAGTTGTTTTAAATACTAAGTAGTTTGTGAGGATGTGACAAAAGGTGAATCCAGTTGGAATGAGAGTTGGGATTATGAAATCACGACCATCAGAATGGTTTGCTAAGACAAGAAAAATGAATGCTGACTTTTTTGTTGAGGATATCCAAATCAGAGATTTCGTTGAAAAACAACTCGCAAGATCTGGGGTGGCTAAGATTGTGATTAGAAAGACACTTAAAGAAGGAGAGATTATTATTTTCGCTTCAAAAGTTGGTGTTCTTATGGGGAAAAATGGAGAAAGAATTAAGAAGTTAGAAGAAGATCTTAGTAAAAAATTTGGAAAGCCATTCAAAATTAATGTAAAAGAAGTAAGAACTCCTGAACTTTCTGCAAAGATTATGGCTGAATATGTTGCTTCTCAGCTTGAGGCGAGAATGCCTTATAGAAAAGTAGTAAAAAATGTGCTTGCAAAGGTGATGGAAAAGGGTGCAAATGGAATTAAAATCCAGATTGGATGAAGACTTGGAGGTGCAGATATTGCAAGAAGTGAAAAGTTTATTGACGGTAGAGTATCTCTTCAGACTTTCAGGTCAGATATTGACTATCATTACCTCCAGGCTATGACAAAGTATGGAGTGCTTGGAATTAAGGTTTGGATTGAAAAAGGTGTTATTCCTTCAGCAAAGAAAAAAGGGAAGAAAACTCTGAATCTAGATTAAGAGTATGCTCAAGATTTCGGTTTTAATTGATCAGTTGTTATTATCATGTTATTGACTCCAAAGAAATGGAAATATAGAAAGCAGATTGTTCCTTCTCTCAAGGGAAAAAGTTCGAGAGGAACTGGTATCTCTTTCTGAGAGTATGGACTCAAAGCAACAACCAGTGGATATGTGACCAATAAGCAGTTGGAAGCAGCGAGAAAGGTTCTTGTAAGAGAAACAAGAAAGGTTGGTCAGCTTTGGATGAGGGTGTTTCCTGATGTTCCAATTACTAAGAAAGGACTTGAGATGCCGATGGGATCTGGAAAAGGAGATGTAGATATCTATGCTGCTCCAGTGAGGAAAGGAAAGGTTCTCTTTGAACTTTCTGGACTTTCAAGAGAATTGGCAGAAAAAGTCATTGTAAGTGCTGCGAAAAAATTGCCAATTAAAGCAAGATTTGTAGCTAAGGGTGAAATTAAGTAACATTTTTATACTTCTAAAGAAGTTATTGTAATGAAAGGAACTGGTTTATTGATGAAAGAGCTTGCTGGAAAGGATATCAAGGAACTTATAGCTATGAGAAAACAAGCTAGACACGAACTTTTTGAACTCAGAATGAAAAATAGTGTAAGGGCTCTTAAGGAAACTCATAAAATAGGAGATCTTAGAGTTAAGATTGCTAGGATCAATACCGTTTTACACTCTAAAGTGAATGCATAATGACAATTATCGGTGAAAAAAATATCAAAGAACTCGTTGGTGAGGTAGTAAGTGATAAAATGGATCAGACTTGTGTTGTTTTGGTGAAGTCTGTAAAAATGCATCCTATCTACAAGAAGAGATTTGTAGTGAGAAAAAAGTACTATGCTCACAACTCAGGGAATAAAGCAGTTCTTGGAGATACTGTAAAATTGAGATTGGTAAAACCAATTTCTAGACTCAAGAGATGGAATATTATTGAGATCTTATAGTTTTAATTAGTTTTGGTTTTGAACGATGTTGCAACAAGAATCGTTGGTTGTGGTAGCTGATAACACCCAAGCAAAAAAGGCAAAAATTATCAGAGTATTGAAGGGTTCTTACGGAAAAATAGCACATGTTGGAGATAGAGTTGTTGTTGCTATCAAAGATGCTGCACCTACTGCATCAGTGAAAAAGGGGCAAGTAGTTCAGGCAGTGGTAGTAAGAACAAAGAAAGAGATTGCTAGAAAAGATGGTACTTATATTAGATTTGCTGATAATGCAGTAGTTCTTTTGACTAAAGATGCGAAAGGAAATATGAATCCTATTGGTAAGAGGGTTTTTGGACCTGTAGCAAGAGAGCTGAGAGAAAAATATAGACCAATTACAAATATGGCAGAAGAAGTATTGTAATTAGGGTATAAACTTTATTTGTAACGAGATATTCTGATGAAAAAATTGAGAAAAGGTGATCCAGTTATCGTGATTGCAGGAAAGGCAAAAGGTAGTGTTTCTGTAATAGAAGCTCTAGATGGAGATATGGTAACCGTAAAGGATGTAAATGTTGTAAAAAAAGCAGTAAAGGGACAGGGGTTTATAAAAAAGACCTTGCCACTCCATGTTTCTAATGTCGCATATTATCTTGCTGATCAGAAGAAAGCTACAAAAATTGGAATTGAACTTACAAAAGATGGTAAGAAGGTGAGAAAGGCGAAAGTTACTGGAAAAGTTATTGATTAGTCATTTTAAATATTTTTGATGGTTTAGCTATGAAAAAATCTGAGTTGTTTGCAAAGCTTAAGGATCATTTGAACCTTAAAAACATCAATCAGGCTCCAAAAGTAGATAAAGTTATTGTTGCTATGGGAATTGGATCTTTGGTGACAAGAAAAGGACATAAAGATTTTGAAGAATTTGAAAGAAATCTGATTAGAATTACAGGTCAAAAGCCAGTATTGATAAAATCGAGAAAGGCTATTTCAAACTTCAAACTCAGGGAAGGAATGCCAGTAATGTTAAAAGTGACCTTAAGAGGAGAAAGAGCTTATGATTTCTTAGATAGATTCTGTAAGCTGGTGCTTCCCAGGGTAAGAGACTTTTCTGGAATATCCAAGAAGAACTTTGATCCAAAGGGAAATCTTAATCTTGGACTTCAGAATTATAATATCTTTCCTGAACTTGGTGTTGATGATGTAACACTTCCTATGGGAATTCAGCTTACAGTTGTAAGTACAGCAGGAAATCCAGAAGGAACTCAAGCATTACTTCAGGAGCTAGGATTTATCTTCAAATAATATGGTATTTATCTTTATTGTGAAATAACCAATGGCAAGAACAGCATTAAAAGCTAAACAATGAAAAATGTTTGAAAAGAGGTTCGTGAAAGGGGAAAATCTTGAACAGCCTACAAAATATTATAACAGATGCAGACTTTGTGGAAGGTCCAAGGCATATATTAGAGATTTCGGAATTTGTAGAGTATGCCTTAGAAGGTATGCGAGAGAAGGTTTAATTATGGGACTTAGAAAAGCAAGTTGGTAATTGTTTAATTTTATTTTATGAATCGTATCACTAAGATGAGTTATGTTAATGCACCAGTTCACGATTTGTTAATCAGGATCAAAAATGCATATATGGCGAGAAAAACAACCGTAGATGGAGTGGTTTTCTCGAAGTTTAAGGTAAATGTGCTTGAGCTCTTGAAACAATATGGGTTTGTGAAGGATTTTGAAGTGCAGGAAGTGAATGGAAAGAAATTTATTACTCTTCAGTTAAAAAAAGTAGTAGATCCTGTAAATGATATTCCTTCTGTAAAGTTTTTCTCTAAGCCATCTAGGCCTTGGTATGTTGGATACAAGGATTTAAAAACTGTTGCTGGAGGGAAGGGACTTGGAATTATTTCAACAAGTCAGGGGCTTTTGCCGGTGCATGTTGCTAAAGCAAAAAAGCTTGGTGGAGAATTGATTGCAGAAATCTATTAGTCTTTGTGCTATATTGTGCTTTACTATTTAAGTTGCTATCTAAATGTCAAAAATTGGTAAGAAGCCTCTTGTAATCCCTCAGGGAGTAGAAGTAGACTTGAAGGAAACAGCGGTACAGGTAAAAGGACCGAAAGGAACATTGGATCTTAATTTGCCATACGGAGTGAAAATTGAAAAAAATGAATCAGAATTAGTTTTTTCTATTCTTGATGACCAGTATAAGAATCTTTGGGGATTAGCAAGGACACTTGTTGCTAATATGGTTGAAGGAGTTTCTAACGGATATGAAAAGAAACTGCTTATCATTGGAGTAGGATACTCAGCAAAAGTTGAAGGAAAAACACTCGTGCTTTCTCTTGGATATGCTCACAAGGTAAACTTTCCAATTCCAGAGAGGATTGAAATAAGGACAGAACAAGATCCAAAAGGTAACACTGTAGTTTTTATCTCAGGAATTAGTAAAGAATTAGTTGGTGAGGTGGCTGCAAAGGTTAGAAGTATGAAAAAGCCTGAACCTTATAAAGGAAAGGGGATTAGATACTTTGATGAGTTTGTGAAGATTAAACCAGGTAAATCTGCGAAAAAATAATAGTGTTCAGTTTTAGATTGTTATTTCGGTATACAAATGAGTTATTTGAAGAATAAACTCCAAGAAAAGATTAGCAAATACTTGAGAAGGAAGAATAAGGTAAATGCTAAAATCAAAGCATTGAATCCTGAATTCAGACTTTTGATTCAGAGGTCTAATCTTTATGTAAAAGCTCAGGTATTAGGAGCTGACGGAGTTGTTATTGCAACAACTACAGACAAAGCTGCTTCTGGAGCGACTAAAACTGAAAGAGCTGCTGCCGCAGGTGAAGCATTTGCTGCAGTGCTTAAAGAAAAAAAGGTTGAAAAGCTGACTTTTGATAGGAATGGATTCCTCTATCATGGGAGGATTAAAGCTTTCGCTGATGGACTTAGAAAAGGAGGTATTCAGTTTTAAGTGACTATATTGTATTTATCTGTATAATGTATGATGTCTATGAGATCAGAAAAGGACAATAAGAGAGATGTAAGGAGAGAAAAGCCAAAGAAGGAGTTTGAAGAGCTTCTTTTGGAGGTAAGAAGAGTAACAAGAGTTACTACTGGAGGGAGAAGGCTTTCTTTCAGAGCAACAATCTTAGTTGGAAACAAAAAAGGAAAAATCTGACTTGGAATTTCAAAGGGTAATGATGTAGCGAGTGCAGTTCAAAAAGCTTCTCACGAGGCATATAAAAATCTCTTTGAAGTGCCTTTGACAAAAAATGATACCGTTCCTTATCCAATCGCTTTGAAATATAAGGCATGTGTAGTTAAGCTTTTGCCAGCATCAGAGGGTACTGGACTTAAGGCAGGTTCATCTATCAGATCTGTTTTGGAACTTGCTGGATATTCAAATATCCTTTCTAAGATGGTTGGGTCAAACAACAAGCTTAATAATGCTTTAGCTACTATTAGAGCCTTATCAGCATATAAGCATGCGGATTACTTTTCTTCCCTTAAAGTTGCAAAAGTAGAGGAAGAATCTTCTACAAAAGAAGAAAAATCTGAGCCAACTGTTGAGTCTGCTCCTAAAGCAACTGCCTCAAAAAAAGAAGAGGTTGCTGAAGCTGGAGAAGCTCCAGCAAAGAAGGCAGCAGTAAAAAAGGCTCCAGCAAAGAAGGCTGCTCCAAAAAAGACAGAGAAAAAAGAAGACTAATAGCTTTTAACTGTATAAATGTGTTATAATAATGAAACTTCACAGCTTAGTGAGAAGTAAGTGACTTACCGATAAACTCAGAAGAAGAGGAAGAGGAAATGCTTCAGGAAGAGGAAATACTTCAGGAAGAGGTGCTAATGGTCAAAAATCAAGAAGTGGACACTCTATGAAACCATTCTTTGAAGGAGGTCAGACATCTATTGTTCAGAGAATGCCTAAGCATAGAGGATTCAAGAGATATTACAAGCTTATTACTCCAATTCAAAATGTAAATCTTGGCTCTCTTCAGAAGGATGAAAGAATTACAGCAGTTGTGACTAAAGAACTCCTTTGGGAGCTTGGATACATTCGTTCTGCTGAGGTTGCAGTAAAGGTGCTTGGAACTGGAGATCTTGAAAAAGCTTTGTCTTTTGAAGGAATTGAACAGTATTCAGCTACTGCTAAGTCAAAGATTGAAAAAGCAGGAGGAAGCATAAAATAAGAACTTTTTTTCTTGATAAAACGCGACCGACCTCGCGTTTTATTCTTTATTGACGTTAATAAAGATTGCTATTGAAAAGGATCCAAGAATCTTTATTAATCAGTTATATTTACCTTTATTTATGAAATGCAATGAAAGCATTAAAAACCTTTAATAAGAAAGTTCGTGAAGTTTTTGGAAACAGAAAAATCAGAAATAAAATTCTGTTTACCATTGGAATGTTGGCGATATACAGACTATTAGTCTTTATTCCTATTCCATTTGCTGATATCACCGCTTTGATGAGCCAAACTCTCAATGCGGGTTCTGAATTTTGATACTTTGTGATGCTCCTTGGAGGTGCTTTAGATAAGTTTGCCTTTATTGCGATTGGAATCTCTCCATATATTACGGCATCTATTATTATGCAGCTTCTTGGGGTGATTGTCCCTGCTGTTGAAGAGCTTTCAGAGCAAGGAGAAGTGGGCCAGGCAAAGATCAACCAATATACAAGATATCTAACCTTACCATTGGCTTTTTTACAGGGTATCGGATCCGTATATCTTGTGAATAATATGCTTGGAGGAGCAGTAATCTCAACAGATATTACAACAGTGCTTTTGTCTGGATTTGCTATGGCGGTTGGTTCAATTCTTCTTATGCGGATTGGAGAGTTAATTACAGAAAAAGGAATCTCAAATGGAATTTCAATGCTTATCTTTGCTTCTATCGTGGCAGGAATTACTCAGCAGATTTCAAGAGATTTCTCCTCATCTAGTAATATCTGGTGACTACTTGTTTTTATGCTCGTAATTGTGCTTGTTCTTGTAGTGCTTTCTATCTTGATTCTCAAGTCAATTAAGGAAATTCCAATTATCTACGCAAAGCAGGGTAAGGCTCAGCAGTCATCTGCGCTTCCTATCCCTCTCAATCCTGTGGGAATGGTGCCTATCATCTTTGCAATGGCTTTCGTTTCTTTTCCTCAGCTGATAGCAAAGTTGATTACTCAATTTCAGCCAGCAAACTTAAAGCTTGTAGCAGTAGCCAATCGAATAGAGTCGCATTTCAATATCTATGCTCAAAATCCAGGAGTATTGGCGATTGCTGTATATGTGCTTTTCATCATCCTGTTCACTTTCTTTTATGCGATGATTACCTTTAGTCCTGATAGGATTTCAGATAACATTCAGAAAAGATGAGGATTTATTCCAGGAATTAGACCAGGAAAAGCAACTGCTAAATATATCAACGGTATCTTAATGCATCTCTGTCTTTGGGGTGGACTTGGACTAGCAGTTATCGGTATTTATACCTATATTCTTCAGTGGATCCCATTTATTCAATCTCTAGTAGAGTCCGTTGGTTCTTTGCCGGTGGTAGTTACTGGTTCAGGAGTGATTATTATCGTTGGTGTAGTGCAGGAGATTATGAATAAGATCCAGGGAGATCTTGTAATGCAAAAATATGAAGCTTACGAATAGTAAAAAAGAAAAAGCTGACACTCAATTACGGGGAGGTCAGTTTTTTTCTTCTCGACAGAAATCCTCGTTGTCGGCTAGGAAAGATTCAAGGAATCTACTCAAAAAAAGAAAGCCTGACTCAAAAGAGAGTTCAGGTTTCAGTTTTTTATATATTTAGAGTTCAAAAACTTTGTAGCTTACGCCTGGTTTTGGAGCTTGAATCCCCTCTGCAAGATATCTTCTAAACCAAGTCCTTTGCTTCTTGGCAAGGTGGTGTGTATTTCTTTTGAGTAATTCTTCCATTTTTTCATAGGTATATTCGTTCAAAAGATAGCCAACTACTTCTTTGTAGCCAATCCCCTGCATAGATTGAAGACTCGGAGCATAACCTTCGCTTAAAAGCATTTCGACCTCATTGACAAGCCCATTTTGAAACATTTCTTTGATTCTTGCGTTGATGAGTTGATTGGTGGATTCCTTATCTCTTCGTAGTCCAATCATCAAAAGAGGATGGAGAGGAGCTTGCTCTCTAAAACTTTCCGTTTTTGTGATTCAAGTACTGTAATAAATTTCCAAAGCTCTAATAAGATACCTGAGCGAATGAGGATGAAGCTTTTGAGCTTCTTCAGGATCAATGCGTGAAAGTTCGCGATGAAGAAAGCCAGGATTTGCTATTTCCTTCTCTTCTAATTCTCTTCTCAATACTGGATCTGGAGGACATTCAGGCATAGAAAAGTTCTTATAAACTGAATCAATATAAAGTCCAGTCCCACCGACGATAAAAGGTGTTTTCCCTTTTTTGAGAATAGTATCCATTTGTTGATCTACAGCTTGTTTCCACTGCCCAGCCGTATATTGTTCATCAGGATTTACAATATCTATCTGATGATGAGGAATCTTAGCTCTGATTTCTGCACTAATTTTATCCGTCCCAATATCCATCTTCCTAAAGATTTGCCTGCTATCGCTGGAAATCACCTCAATATCAAAAAACTTTGAAAGCTCGACAGAAAGCCTGCTTTTCCCTGTTGCAGTTGCTCATCGAATAATAACGACACCATCAGGGTGTCCTTGCTTAAAGCGATCTATCGTGTCTTTTGCTTCTCCCAAAATCATAGAAAAGTCCATAACTCTTACTTCCTCCCAAACTAAAATCAGAACCTAGTCTAAGGAAATCAAAAAAAGATACAAGTCAGAATCAGATTTCCTTTCTCTTGATAATGATGAGCATATTGCTACACTCAAAGCACTTTATTTCATTTAAAGCTATGACCGTAATTGTAAAAGTCCAAGATCCAACAGGAAATGAAATCTGATCCTTTGAAGCCGAAGATCAAAAATCCTTAGGTGAACTCGCAGCAATGCACGGAGTGGAAATCCTTCAGTCTTGTGGAACAGGATTTTGTGGGGTTTGCCTGTGCGATGTCGTAGAAGGAGGAGACGCAGTCGAGCTTAATAAGACGGGCGAACACGTTTTTGAGGTGGCAATGGACGAAGGAAATCATCCAAAGCAGCTTCTTGCCTGTGTGAGTGGGGTTAAGTCTGAATATTTTTCCGATGAAAAAGATCATACCATTGTGATCAAAAAACTCTACTAAGTATCACTTTTACTTCTGCAGAAAGACATGATTACAGCTCATTCCAAGCATATCTTGAGAGGGTATCTCGTCATTTATCTTCTCCTGTTGATTTGGTGAATCGTCTTTAAACTCGATCTCCCTTCAAAAGTAGTATTCTTCCAGGAACGCAGATTGAATCTGATTCCGTTCTCGGAGATAATGAAGGCGGGTATATTGTGGGATGTTATCTTAAACTTCCTTGTCTTTATTCCCTTTGGATTACTGACTGCTTCGCTTTCGAGCCCATGAAAAGAGCGAAAAGGGCTCCTCTATGCCTGCATCGTAAGTTTAATCTTTGAAGCTAGCCAGTATATCTTGGCAATCGGAGCTTGTGATACGACCGATGTCGTCACCAATACTCTAGGAGCCGGGGCAGGAATAGGCCTCTTTAAAGTTCTTATCCGAATATGCAGAAAAAAGGAAAAAGCTGAAGCTTTCCTTGTATGGTTTGGAGGACTATGTGGTATAGGAATCCTTTCGTTCTGTATTCGGATAGCAATCACCTTCTAATATCAGATTTACTCTTATACTCTACATTCTTAATTACCTTATGACTGTTATTAAGTTTGAACAAGCATTTCTTCTTCTTCTAATCCAACAGGATGCTGGAGCCTACAATACTTTTTACCTCCAGACGGTTGATATTTTTTTCCGTTATCTCCAGAGCAACTTCTTTCTCTCTCAAGAGGATTCAGAAGATATTATCGCAGATTTCTATGTAAAATTCCGAAACGCAGTGACGAAATACGATATCAATCAGTCTTTTTCTGCTTATGTATGGGTGATTTTCAAGAATACTGTCAAAGATGCCTTCAAAAAGAATAGAGAACTCCCCTTCTCTCTCCTAGATGGTGATGATGAAGAGGGAGAAAAGTTTGAAGATACGCTTGTGGACGAGGGCGTAATTGATGAGTTTTTACAGCAAGACTTTGAACTCGAGCAGATCAAGAAAGCGATGCAGGAACTTGACGCTTTGAGTAGAGAAATTATTTTTCTCAAATATATAGAACACAAGTCAAATACTGAAATAGAGGAACAGTTGATGATTTCGCAGGAAGTGATCAGACAGAGAATTTCAAGAGCTTTCAAAAAACTGAGAGTGCTCCTAAAATGCGATGAAGAATAGCCTTGATTTCTCTTTTAGTTTTATCATACTGGCAATCGCAATGAAGTGGTCATTAACATCAGTATTAATTAAAACGTATAAAGAAATGGAAAGGATAGTTAAAAAAAAGAGCTGGAGAACGCTTGTTTTCGCTCTAGGTATAGTGTTTCTGATTGGAGGCGGTATCTTTATCGCTTGTCAAAAGGAAGCTAATGTGGAAGTTTTGGATTCTCAGCAAGATCATGGGGTAGAATATCCTATTCCTGAAGGTGCGAAGGCATTAATTATGGATGTTCATTTTTACAAAGATTTATATCCAGATTATGAAGATCCTCTAGGGGAGAAAGGCGATATGCTTATTCTTGATCCAGCAGCAGCATCCTATTATCTTCCTCATGATATTAAGCATTATGAGGAGTATGCTCGTTTGATAAAAGGAGCAGGGGAGGTTTATCCTCGTAAGTTTAATCTCCTTAAAATTACGGTGGGGCACGATACTCGTGGGGTTGGAGCCATCCCTATCATTAAGGTAGAGCGTCCAACTCCGGAGGAATATGAGAAACACTTGGACTGGTATATAAAGGCTAATTCTGGAGCGGAGAGCACAGTGAGTACACGATCCGCTCGTTCTTTAGCGGTATCTATGCCACTCTCTAGAGTGCAACAATTTTTCAGTCAATTTGAACGAATTAGCTGCGCGAACAATCCCAATCAATGTCCTTGTATTTCCTTTCAATATTGCTGTTGATAACTATTATACCAGTAATAAGCTATGTTTTTCTTTTTTACCTTGAAAAAGAAAAGAATTTTATTATATATCGTATAATTTTATTTTGTCAATATTTAATTATGGATAAATTTAATAAAATAGAGGAAGAAAATATTCCTTCAGACAAATGAAAAATAAGCCCTATGAAAAAAATCTCCATCAAATACTAAATCGAGATAAATACCAAGAGAATTTATGATATCTTCAATCGCTTAAATTTCTAAAAAATAAAGATGAACTCTTACAACTCTATAATCCGAGATTTCCGATTGCTGTCGCACAAAAATATCTTATTGCAGAGTTGGAAAAGAGAAAAATTAGTTATTCTTTAGATCCTTATGGATATTGCTTGAGAATATTTTCTCCTAATAGGGAAACTCCTCATCTTATGCATGGAATAAATTTTTGACTCAATGCCACTTCTGTTGTTAAGATTTTTAAGGATAAAATTTTAACTAATGAAATTCTTAGACAAGATGGATTTACATTGCCTAGAGAATATATTTTGGAACCTAAAGGGAATATCTTTGAAACTCCAGTCAATAACTATGAAGGATTATTACAATTTACTGAGAAAGTTTGATTTCCTTTGATTGTCAAACCGAATAAAGGAGAAAGAGGGAATGGGGTTATGCTTCTTAGTAATCTCAAAGAGTTAGAACAATTCTATCAAGAATATAGTAATGGTCTCTTTGATGAGAAGATAGCCGTTATTCAGGAAAAAGTTAAGGGGAATGAATATAGGGTTATTTACTTAGATGGAGAGATTCTGCTCACATATATGAAACAGCCATTTACCTTAGTTTGAGATGGGAAAACAACATTAGAAAAATTGTTATATTTAAGAAATTTGAAAGAGGAAGCTTTAGAAGAAACTAAATGAATATTAGCGAAACAAGGCTATTTACTTACGGACATACCTGCGAAGGATACACAAATTCAACCTTACCAATTTATCAACGATCTTAGTGAACAAGACCAAGAAGTTCCGTTTACAGAACAAGATCAAGAGTTCCTGAAAAAAATTGCAAAAAGTTTCTGAGCAAGATTTTTTTGACTAGATATTATCAGTGAGTGAGCAATACATGAGGGATCAATCATAGAATTAAATGCAAAACCTGATGTATTGTGGGCAAGAAAGATTTCTCCTGAATTTAACACAAAATTTTGGTCTAAAATAATTGATGCTACAACAGGAACAAAAGACAAAGTTATAAAAAAGAATGATTCATCTTTTGATGCATGAATTTCTGAGGAGGAATTTGAAAGAAAAGTACACTCACTTATTCATCTCCAAAATAAAACAGAAATTCTTAATGCTAGCCATGGAATTAAGCATGGAGTATTTATCCTCTTAGATGAAATTGAAAAAAGTTGATTCCCTTATACGATTGATGAGTATGGTTTTGTTATGACGATTCAGCTTCCAAGCGGTAAAAATAGAATTATTTATAATGCTGACTATGGATTTGATAGTTCATCATTAAGAAGGATTTTTGAAGATAAGATATATACCTCTAAGATTCTTAGGAACTGAAAATTTCCAGTACCCAATGATATGATTATCATCAAAGATAGATCATCTTATAGTACAACTTCAAATAATACTTTAGCATGTTTGGATTTTGCTAAAAAAAACGGATATCCTTTGATTTTTAAACCAAATGATGGCAGTTTGGGGGTTGGAGTGCAAAAAATTTTCAATCAAGAACAATTACTAAAGGCCCTTGAAGACTATAATGCAAGCAATAAAGGACTCTATCTCTTACAACAATATATCCCATGAAAGGACTATAGAGTGATTTATTTGGATGGTGAAATCTTAGCAGCTTATGAGAGAATCCCTCCAAAGGTAGTTGGGAATGGCATAAGTTCTATAGGTCAGCTTATTGATAAAGATTTTCAAGATCTTGAAATAAATAAAATTACTACCTATCTGCAACAGCAGAATCTGTCTTTAGATTCTGTGTTGCCTCAGGATTTTGAATTTAATCTCTTGCCTACAGCAAATATTGCTACAGGAGGTTTTGTGCGTGAGGTACAAGCGACTGAGACAGATAGGCTCTTTTTAGAAAGGGTGGCAAAATATTTCTGAGCAAGATATTTTTGAGTAGATATTTTAAGTAATGGAGAACTTGCGGATTGAGTTATTTTAGAGATCAATAAATCTCCTATCACCAAAGGAATTTCTACAGCTTCTGAGAAATTCAGAACAAACTATCCAAAAAAAATCTGGGACACTATTAAAAAAGATGAAGGATTTTAATTGAATATATTTTTGTATGCAGTTTATACCTGTAAAAACTCGTCTGTTTCTTCCACCTAAAGATGATATTTTAACATTGTTTGGTACTTCCTTTCCTTGATTAGAGAATGGAGATTTGCTTTTTATTTCTTCAAAAATTCTGGCAGTTCATCAATGAAGATGTGTTAAAATAGGAACAGCTGAGAAAAAGAGTTTGATTGAAAAGGAGTCTGAGAAATATCTTATCAACGAACATATTCCGTGAGGATTATATCTTACGATAACAGACAATACTCTTATCCCTTCCGCTGGAATTGATGAGAGCAATGCTAATGGTTACTATATTTTATTGCCAAAAGATTACCAAGAGGAAGTAAAGAAATTACATACTTGCTTACTTAAAAAATATCAAATAAATCAATTATGAATTATTATAACTGATACCACTTCTAGACCCTTAAGGTATGGAACTGCAGGAATTGCCTTGTATAGTTATGGATTTTATCCTCTAATTGATAAAAGAGGAGAACAAGATCTTTTTGGAAAAACTATGGAACTTACTCAGATTAATCTTCCAGAATCCCTCAGTAGCTTTGTAGTCTTTCTTATGGGAGAAACTAATGAACAAACCCCAATGCTTATTGCAAGAGGAATGCCTCATATTCATTATACTGTAGAGGATCTTTATCCTCAAACGATTGTTCCTATTGATCAAGATATTTATGCTCCTTTATTAAAAAATTTCCTTTAAGGTTATAATATAATACGAACTTAACGAGATTGCCTCAGAAGATTAATTCTTGAACTGGTAATCAATAGGACGTTCCATTCTCTATACTTCACGATCAACTATAAATTGAATAACCAATACTTCTCCTGACTAATAAAGAATCCTTTTGTTTGCCTCCATAAAAAAACATCTCACAGGTAAGAATCAAAGTCCTTTCAAGAGAGATATAAAAAATCATAACTTCAATTTTATAAAATCATAGTTTCAATTTTTTAAAATCATAACTATGATTTTTTCTATTCTCCCTTTCTTTTCTTGACTTTCCTTTGGGGAAGGGTAAACTCTCACAAAGGCATTCAGATTTTCCTCCTTGTAAACTAATAAAACTACTAAAGAAGATGCTGATTTTATTCCTTTATTCTCTTAAAATGCACTATCGTTTCGTCGCAAAGGCAAATCCTCTAGATCAGAGCCGTAAGAAGTGGTATGCGACTTCGGTCAATACGGGTAAGATTGCTACTAGGCAGATTGCAAAGACTCTTGCTGATAAGTCTTCACTGACACCTTGAGATGTCCTCAATGTGCTAGAGAATCTTATGGAAGAGATCCCCAAGCGGATTGCTCACGGATATTCGGTGCAGCTTGGTGAGATCGGGACGCTCCGCCTGAGTCTTTCAAGTGAAGGAGTGGATGATACCAAGCATTTTAATCCAAGGACCATGAAGAAAAAGGTTGTTTTCCTGCCTTCAAAAGCTTTTAAATCAGAGTTAAAAAACATTTCCTTTGAATACAAAAAGTAAATATATCAGCTTTATTTTCCTATATTTATCGCATGAAAATTATCGGAATTACTTGACCACAGGCAGCTTGAAAAGGGGCCGTTGTAGAATACTTGGTTAAGAAGCTCGGTTTTGTGCATTATTCGGTTAGTGGCTATCTCACGGAGCAGTTACAAGCGCAAGGGCAAGAAATTAACAGAGACACAATGAGAGTGCTCGCTGATAGCTTAAGAGCGAAATTTTGACCTGCTTATAGTATTGAACAGCTCTATTCGCAAGCTGAGAAAAATGGGCAGAACGCCATCATTGAATCAATCCGCACTGTTGGAGAAGTGGAAGCACTAAAAAAGAAGTCTGATTTCCTTCTTCTTTCAGTAGATGCGGATCAGAGACTCAGATACGAAAGAGCGATAAAAAGGAACTCTGTGAAAGATCAGATTACTTGGGAACATTTTCAGGAGCAAGAGGCTTTGGAAGCGAATAATACTGACCCTAATAAAGGGAATATTCTCGCCTGCCAGAAGCTAGCAGATATTCAGCTTGATAATAATGGCAGTTTGGAAGAACTGTATGAGCAGATTGATCGTGTAGTATGAATGAACGGTTAGCTGTCTTTGCGAGGGAGTGAAACGACCGGGTTACTTGTCATTGCGAGGCGAATGCAATGAGCCGTGGCAATCTACTTGTAGGCAGATTGGTTTAGTAGTTGGATTGTTTCGCTTTGCTCGCAATGACGGAGCGGAGTTGGATTGTTTCGCTTTGCTTGCAATAACGCATAATACATGAATTTTATTTATTTTATGTGAATGAAAAGAGCCTATGTCTATATTCTGAGTAATAAAAGGAATGGGACTCTTTATGTAGGAGTAACCAGTAATCTTGTGAAAAGAATCTTTGAACACAAAGAAAAGGTTGTAAATGGTTTTTCTGCTAAGTATAATCTTGATTTACTCGTATATTATGAGGAACGGTGAAGTATTGAAGAGGCAATTCAAAGGGAGAAACAACTTAAAGCGGGGAATAGAAAGAAAAAACTAGGTTTAATAGAAAGTATAAATCCTGACTGGAAAGATTTATCAAAATACTTAGAATAAAATAATTGAACTATACAGTTAGTCATTGCGAGGCGAATGCAATGAGCCGTGGCAATCCACTGGTAATCAGATTTGGTTTAGTAGCTAGATTGCTTCACTTCGTTCGCAATGACGAGTGAGAGAAACTGGATTGCTTCACTTCGTCCGCAATGACGGGTAGTTAGTCATCGGGTAGTTGGTCATTGCGAGGCGAATGTAATGAGCCGTGGCAATCTATTTGAATAACAGGAATTATACACTCTTTTATCTTCCTTCTCATTCCATGAAAAAGCTTCTCATCGCTCTGATTGCCGCACTTCTTGCCTTGCTACTTTCTCCAGGAGTGGAGTTTCGTTTTGGAGGAGAGGAAAAATGAGCGGAAAAATCAGATTTTTCATTATCTTCAGATTGGTTTGAGCATGTAGAAAATGTCACAGGAACGATCGTTCAGATGCCGAATCCTGACTATCTCAAAAACTACGAAAGCTCCCTTCAAAACAGCCCAAGGATCCAGCTTCAAACCTACGAATTTACCGAGAAACATCTTAAATTAAAACTCAAAAAGCTGGCAGAAAACGGAGTGAAGATCCAGATTATGATTGAAAACAAGAAATATCAGCAATTCAAAAATACGTATAAAGAACTCCAAAATTACTTTTCAGGACTGCAAAATATTGAAGTGAAATCTGATGAGCATCTGCCGACTCAATATCTTCATAGCAAGATTACCCTGATGCAGAGCGGATTTTGGATTCAGAGTTCTAATCTTACCCATTCCACTTTCGCAAAGAACCGTGAACACCTTTTCCGAAGTGAAAACCAAGAAGTGCTAAAAAGTCTGCATACGCTGTTTGAAAAGGACCGAAAAGGTGAACAACTTCTCCCTTCCGACCTGCATCCTAATCTTGTCGTTTGCAATCTCAATTGCCGTGCGGTGATTACGGAGCTGATTTCCTGAGCGAAGGAGAGCATTATCATGCAGACCCAATATCTCAATGATCCAGCCCTTTTTGATCTCATTGCAAAAAAGTCAGAAACGCTGAATTTCAAAGCGATTTTCTCCGATACGGAGACCAATCAGTCGCTTCCCGACTACTTTTGAACGCATCAAGTGAGGCTGATGAAAAAGCCCTATGTGCATACGAAAATGATCCTAATTGACAAGAAAATTCTTCTGCTTGGAAGTATGAATCTCTCTGCGAATAGTTTAGATAATAATAGAGAAATCTGAATCCTTCTCATTGATCCGAAGCTGATTGAACAGTTTCTTTCTGAATTTAGAGCCGATTGGGAAGCTATAAAACATCCCTCTCCAACATCCAAGAGGGCAAAAAAAATCTAATCTAAAGGCTACAGAGCCACTTAAAATTAGATTCCTCTTTTCTTCCCTAGGAGAAACGATTTTCTTCTGAAGATCATTTTCTGCCCCAAAATTTGCCTTATCAGGATTTCTGACTATACTTAATCTGATTTAGTTATCAAAAAGACTTGATGAAGGAATCGATATTTTTCAATAAAGAACAGCTAAAAATAATTCATTGGTATGGCATAGTATACAAAGGAGTTTTTAGGTATTGAGTAACCACTATAAGCCTTATTCTCTCTTTTGTCGCACTTGGATATTTTGTATGTTCTTCCTGTTTTTCTCCAAAGTTTATAGCAGAGGAAGCGCTTCCCTCTTCGACAGAGAGTCAAGACTTCTATGTGGATAAGCAGCAGACCGTTTTTGCTATCTCCGGGTTAACGGCAAAGATTTTAAACGGGAAAATAGAATCAAGTACTGAAGGATTTAACTCAGAAAATAACCTCCTCGAAATGGAAGGGTTGGTTCTCCCAGAGTTGACTTCTCTTTCATTTGAAAACCTTGATACCTTCGTTGAGCACCAAAATGACGAAGCTTTCAACGATGCTTATCTAAAGAAGTTTTTTGCATCAGTAATAGAAGCTCCCTTAAAGCAGCAGTTTTCATTTAAAGAAACTGCCAAACTTCTTCCCTTAAGCTGAAGTATTCACGAGTCCTTTGGGCTTAATTGCGTAGAAGGAGCGACCAAGTATTCTTTCGTTTGTAAATCCTATATCAAAAATTTCCTTGATCAGTTTTTTTTGTATAATCTAGATGATATGCATCTAAAAACAGAAGAAAATTCTGAAGAAGGCAGCGAAGATCCAAATACAAAAGGAGGGATGAAAATTTCAGAAGAGTTAACAAACCTTTATAAGCTTCTAAGAAAAAATAAAAATTATCGCTGAAAATTCTGTCAAGGATTGGTGCGTTACGGACAATATGGCGGTATTCTTGATGATCGTTTCTCCGAGATTTTCCATGATTGTGGAAGCGAATATTACAACCAATTCACTACATTGAGGGATTTTTCTGCATTATCAAGAACCTTAGAATTAGGGTATGCCGATGCAAAAATCTATTCAAGTCAGATTCTCAATGAATACAAACTAATTTCCTTACAACAAGCAATTTATAAGCAACTTTCAAATACTTCCGATGTAAAATCCTTGATGCAGTCATACTTTAACTTCCTTCGTGAAATTCTTATTAAGGAAAAATCAAAAAATGCTGATCTCATCGGAGCATTCCCAAAGACTTTCACGTATCGATACAATATGAATATTATCGCTCCTTATCTCAAGGATGAAAACTCAAAAATGACGAAAGAAGACAGAACGGCATTAACCAGTCAGCTTCTCTCTCTTAATTATGGAGAAAAGATTGCTAATTTTGCTGGTTTACAAGACCAGATCCGTTACGAAATCTCTTCATCAACAGGGGCTCCTCATCAACAGTCGATTAACTCAGAAAAAGAAGAACAGGACTTAGAGAGATTATTTAGAAGTAGTTATCTTCCTGCTCAATTTACGCTAATTTCAGTGAAGAAAGGCAAAGAGTCTTCAACGCTCCTCGTTCAAGGGGTAGATAGAAGGACAAATCTTACAGTAGAGGCAAAGCTTAAGTATGAGAACATTCTCTTGTCAGTTACTGAGATTAAAGTTGCAAAGAATCCAAAGCTGACTGAATATCTCAACGCATTGATTAAAAATGATAGACTCTCACTCAATAAGGTGCTAAATTTGATGCAGGAAAACAAACAAATCGCAGAGCAAACACAGCCTTTAGACTTGAGACTTTGTTCTCAGCTCCAAGGAAAATATGGAAGAGAACTTCTTTCTTGTTCTAATACGCAAGCAAAAATCTCTCTTGCTACAGGAACAAGGCTTTCTGATGGCACAGTTACCGCGAGCCCATTAGGATATACCTTAGGGCTAAAAAATGGTGCACTACACAAGCTAGAAATCTCAGATAAAGTCCTTGAGACCAAGATATTAGAAGAAATAGATTTTTCACTTGTTGATGCTTCATCGACATTCTATATCATAAATGCTCTCATTGGTTATGTTCCAAAAGAAAAAAATTCTGGTTTCTGAATGAAGGAGCATCTTTTGGTCGCGGATAAGTTCTCAAAATACCTCGATATTATCCCAGAAAAGGTAATATCTGAGTGATGAACAGTAAAAGTATATTTTGCAGTTGGGGAGCTTCATTTTATCGGAACCTATGATCTGGTTAAAAACGTTCTTCGTCCAATAGCAATTGACTTTGGAACAAAGCGTCGCCCAGTCGTAGTTCAGGATTTTGAACTAGTATTTAGAGATGATAAAGCGGAAACACTCAATAGTTTCCTTCTCGATCCGCTAGCCTTCCTAAGGGAACTTAATGCAGCACTTGTGGAAAAATACTTTGATAAACCTGCCTCAGCAAACAAGTAATAAAATAACCTATTTCTTCTGTAAAAGATAATTAAGTGCCTCATTCATCTCCAAGAGAGTTTGATTGAGGTTGATCAGAAGAATTGCATTCTGATCAAGGAAATTGCTTACAAGAAAGTTGATAGACGCATATTTTTTCTGTGATTCAAGAGCCTCAGTAGAAAGCGCTTGATCTGCTGGTTTTGGAAGCCCAACTTCCGGTTTCTCAATGCTTCTTTCCCTCTTGGTGATAGTATAATCCTCCAAAAGAAGGTAGCGATTCCTCTCATCACTATCTGGAACCATACTATCTTTAGTGGATTTATTAAGCTCTTGTTCTGTCTTTTGGAGCTGTTTTTGATAGGTTGTTGTAGTCGGAGCCTTCCTTCCAACACCAGCCACAAAACTGATGTGTTCTCAGAATTTGAATTTTGATTGAGAAGTATTGAGAAATTCTTTATTTCTCGTCTTCGTGGTCAGTTCTCCGCTATCATACAGACCATTAATAGCTTTCTGGATTTCTCCCAAGATTTCTTCAATACTATAAACGATTTTGACATTACTATTTGCAAGAGTTATTTTGCTTGGAACGGTACAGAACCTTAGTTTAAAGGCTCCTTCTTCCAAGAAGTGAAATTTAGTATTTTCAGGGGTGTTTTTAGAAGAGTAGTCTGAGCAGAGACATTTCAGCTTGCAGACAGCTCTTTCGTCCCATCATAGCTCATCACATTTATTACTACAAGATTCCAGCTGTTTTTTGACATCAGCAATAATAGCAGAATCCGAAGATGCAACCAAAGAGGTTGTGTTGTTTTCTGTCTCTCCTCTACGAAGAGTAGGAGAAACAGCAGATTTGATGCTATTACTATTTCTCAGGATATCTGTGATATAACTATTGATCTCTTGCGGAGAAAGCATAAGTGCATTAGCACTCGGAAGAACTTGAGTGGGAGAACTCGCCACGGAGGAAGATTGCTGTTTTGAGGATGATGTACTTTTTGTATTATTTTCGAGCTGATGAGCCGCTTGCTCTGCCTGCTTAATAAGTGGACTTCCAGAGATTGTACAGTGATTTACAAAAGCCACATTCCCCTGTTCAGAAACTGTCTTAATAGGATCGTTCGCTTTAATGAAGGCATTAATAATAGAATCTTCACTGAGAGGGAGAATATCATCTGAAGGACTTTCTTCATCCGATCCTTGTCTAAGACGACTCAGAGAGCGAGCAGAATTAGTAGAAGTGGTAGTATTAGAAGAAACAGGAGAAGAATGCTGATTTTGAGGAGATCAGTTCGCTCACTGAGAAGGGGTTGAATCATTCCCTTTTTTGGAAGATGATCAAGCCTTGGATTTTTGTGGAAGTCATACCTTAAAATCAGGAAGCCTATAAAAAACCGTTTCAGGAGCTTCCTTGGTCTCTTGAAAAAAAATAGTTCCAATCTGGCGGATATCTTCCAATAAGTCATAAGCAGAGTCTTCAGAATTCCCATTTTGATACCTATCTTTTCCAAGATTGCTTTCCTCAATGGTAAGTTGATTTCCTTCCGTCAACTGTCAAAAAGCATACGTAGTATTGATGAGATCATCACAGGCTTTATTAAGATTCGTGTCAGCTTTCCCCTCTATGCAAGAAGTAAGCTTTTCACAGGTTTTTTCATATTCTTTCCTTGTAGGATATTTTGATTCTGGGAGAGCACGCCTAAGCTCTTTCGAAAATCCTGTATTAGAAAAAAATAAAATAGAGGAAATATTGTCATCAGAGAGATCACAATTAGCATATTGACTATTCAGAATCTTTTTTGTAGATTCAAGCCCATTAATGACAGAAGACAAGCTTCTAATAGCATAATTTTCAGCATTAGTTCCAAAAAGATTCGTAGGAATGTCCTTAATCTGCTGATATTTAGTGTTTTGATAGCTTGTTACCGCTTCTTTCCATTGTCAAAAAAGCTGTGCACGCCCTGCTCCTTCAATCTTCCAGGTTGTCGCAGAAGCACTAGCATCCCAAATAATAGCAAAAAACAATAAAAACAGGCTCAAACCAGAGAAAAAATAGCGAATGGAAGGATGAGATTTAAGTTTCGGACTGGACATTTCTGAGTTTATGATAGAGAGTATAAAATGGGGTAACTAGCTTGCTAAGAGAGGAGTCTCTCAAGCGAAGAAGATCCTCTTGATATGCCAAAAATCCAATATGAATAGGGTAGGTTGTAGCAAGGTTTGTGAGGTCGTTTAGCGTTTGATTGGTCAAGAAAAAGAATTTTCCTCGATTTTCTTTCAAAAGACTAATTTCATCTTGAGTAGGAAGCTCTATTCTGCTTCTTTGCATAAGTGCTTGTGTATAATATGTTGAAAACATCGTATATCGTGCAAGTTCGTTATAGAGCATATTGATAAAAGGCTTCAGTCATTTATCCGTCTCTCCTAGAGTTCCACAAAGGACAAGATCATAGTGAGGTCCAATCTCACAGGGAGGGAAAGTTAACTCTTTATCCTTTACGTTTTTATAGAGTTCATCGGAGTTGAGAATCTTAAATCCTTTAATTACAGGAACAAAAGCTTTCATTTGTCTGCTTATAATAGAGCAAGTCTGGCTATAATTATGGATTCTATCAGTACAGAAGTGGGGAATCTTATATTTCTCTTCAGCATAGGCATCAATTTTTTTATTCAAAAGATTGCTATCAACAAGCGTATCCTGACTGATTCAAAAAATTTCCGCCTGTTTAAAAGTAAATAGCTCAGAAAATAGTTGAGTAAGGAGGTCATCAGCCAGCTCCGCAACATTACACTTTTCAGTATAGCTTCTTTGGCAGGCTTTATCAAACTTTAACTTCTTGTAAGAGAGCTCTTTGAGGTACTTTTGAGTCTGCTGGTTAAAATACTTGTTTTCCAGTCCGTTGGTATTACAAAGAATGCTCAAAAAGAGTGATTGGCTGCTATCATAACTTTCAATACTAGAAGAAAAACCGGTAGCAAACTGGGGATTTGCAGCCATACAAAAGGACTGAATAATTTGCTCCTTATTCTCAACGTTGGTATTCAGACTTCAGAGTTTTGTATTGAGGTTGGTGACGGCAGCAGAGATAAGTGAGGTCCCCAGCTCTGGAACTACGTCATTCTCGTCTCTATTAATTTGCTGAGCCGAAGCTGGAGCAAAACCCACAAGTAGCCCCATTATCCCAAATAATATCTGCTTCCAAAGAGGAGAGTTCATAAATAGTGATAGCATACCAAATAAAAAGTCTGATTTTATCCTATTGAACGTAGCAGCCTACCGATCATTTATTTTTACATTGATAGGTACAAAGCGTATTAATAGTTTTTCTCAGATTCTTTTCTTTATTTCCGATAGTGTTCATCAGGATTTTTATCAAGTTAGAAAGCTCTCAAAACTGATACGTAAGTGCAAAATTATTCGCAATGTCAGAAAGCTGCTCAGCTTCTTGTCTAGAATTGCTTAAGTCTTGGAGATTTTTAATCATAAGCATATTAAAGTCTCTGTTGATTGGTTCAGGAATTTTATTACTTACTTCCAGTTCTTCTTCAATTGATTCTGGGCTACGACCAAATTGCCTTTTAACCCAAACAAGTGTTTTATTATTATAATAAATAGGGGCAGCAATGAGGTCATTAAAATATTTTGCAGCAGGAGTTTGCTTCTCTTTGCTAGCAGATTTGCGTTTTCAGCGAACAGACTTATCTTTGAGACTCTGAATGGCAGAAGATGCGGATTTGATTCCATTTTTCCAGGTGTTCTTTGATGTCTTTGCCAGTTCTTTTCGTTGTGATTTGGTTTTCTCTCAAAGTGAAATGATAGAATAAGCTTCATCCTTAGTCATTCTAGTAGTATCTAATCCATATACATTTCTAAGGAGTTCCTTTTCTCTCTCCGTCAAATAGGAATCACTAGATTTTCACCTGATATTTTCTTTGATTCCTTTTGGAAGGTTTCAGAGCGCCTGTTTCAATTCGTGTCGGGATTGTTTGATGAGTTCCCAGCTTCCCTCTCATTGATTTTTGGTGCTAGTGACGAGTCCTTTCAAATCTTTAGTCAGATTTTTAAACTTTACATTACATTTAAATCAAAGATCCCATCTAACACAATGATAGTCGTCATCAAGCTGATTAATCCATTTTTCGTTAAACTTTATTTGATGAGTAGAAAACTTCCTGAGTGGATCTACGCTATTATAGGCTAGAAAATCCTTCATCGCTATATTAAGGCTAATCAACATTTTTAGGAGATCAAGATATTTGATTTGACTAGGAAAATTCGCAGTCTGCACAAAAAGACCTTTTTCTTCATAGGTTTTTAAGAGATTTCTGAGTTTCTCAGTCTGAGAAATAGTCCTCATGATGTTCTCAGTTTTCCCAAGATAATAAAGGGTCTTGCTAAGATTTCGCTCAATATCTAGCAATTTCATCCAGTCTCTTACAATAGGTCTATCATGGAGGAGGATTCAAAGCCCCAGCGTCACATCTTGAACGGTCGTAATCGCAGAAAGTTCAAAGAGGTAGATGCTGGTAAGAAGGGAGAGCGCTGATCTTGTATTGGCAATATAAGCTAATTTAAGGCTTTGCCCAGCTAAACTATCATCAAAATTCTGAATCCCACTCAGTTGTAAAAGCTCATTCGTAAAAATTCCTCCTTCCCCCTTACTAATCGCTCCAACTACGGTCTCAAAAGGATTTGTTTCGATAAGTTCTGATATTTCTTCCTGAAAATCGAGATAAAGTACCATTCTTTCGGGTGTCGCAGAGCAGACAGCGGGGGAATCTCCACAGGTGGAAGTTTTTTGCTGAGCAAAACTTGGCTGAGAAAACAGTACTATCGTGCTTAAAATCATGAAGACAAATTTTCAGCTATTTTTTACCAAGCCACCTTTGATCATAGTATACACCTGAGAGCTAAAGATACTAAACAGAGCACAAACAATATAACGAAGGCACGCTTCAAAATGCCTAGAACAAAAAACTTTTCCTTGCAAAAAGGGATTTTTTCTTTATATACTAAATTCAGATTTTTTATCAAGTAAAAGAAGACAAAATATGGAGCTTTCGGTTTATGATCAACAAATGAAAAAGTCAATCGCCTACCTTGAGCAAGAATTTGCAGGTTTACAGGTTGGAAGAGCGACAACAGGGCTTGTTGATAATTTAAATGTGGAGACGGAGTATGGGGTAATGAAGCTTAATACCTTAGCTCATATTACCGTAATGGATACTACAACATTGAAGATTGAGCCTCGAGATAAAGCAAGCTCAAAACATATTGCGAATGCAATTTACGAA
The DNA here is from genome assembly GCA_003260355.1 of SR1 bacterium human oral taxon HOT-345. Lineage (GTDB taxonomy): Bacteria > Patescibacteriota > Gracilibacteria > Absconditabacterales > Absconditicoccaceae > HOT-345. The sequence goes on along the minus strand of MPSQ01000002.1, from coordinate 8,957 downwards.
GCAGATTTGGGAGTAGGATTAGATAATCAGGGTTCTCATATTTTGGTGAAAATTCCTGCTTTGACTCAAGAAAGAAGAGATCATATCGCTAAGCAGGTAAAGGCAATGGGAGAAGATACTAAAACGCAAATCAGAGGGATCAGGCAGGATGCGATGACTGAGACTAAAAAGCAGTTTACTGCCAAGGAAATCTCAGAAGACGTCCACAAGGCAAATGAAAAAAATATTGATGAACTTACCAAAATCCAATCTGCCAATGTTGATAACTTGGTAAAAGCGAAAGTAAATGAAGTGATGAAGGTATAGTTTTTCGTTGAAAAATAAAAAAATAAAATTCTGATTTTTATTCTCTATTAAGCTTAAAAACTAATGAATTGGCTAAGTATCCTATGGGCAGAATTGCTTTATCGTCCAGTTTTCAACCTCTTGATCATATTCCTTGCAATTTTTTGAGGGAATCTTGGGATTGCAATTGTCCTTTTGACACTAGTTATTAGACTTCTCCTCTTGAGAAATGCTATAGCTGGAGCAAATATGAGCAAAGGGATGTCCAATATCCAACCAAAAATGCAGGAACTTCAAGAGAAATACAAAGATGATCCTAAAAAGCTTTCTGAAGAGACCATGAAACTACTCAAAAAAGAAGGTGCTGGTCCGATGAAAGGATGCTTATCTATGCTTATCCAGCTTCCAGTATTCATTGGGCTTTATTCTGTAATTAGAAAATTTGCTACGGGAGAAGTGCCAAATGAATGGCTTTATAGCTTCTTCTTCGGCTTTGGTAATCAGTATCTAGATACACAAAATATTCATTCAATGTTTTTGGGGATTGACCTTTTTGAAAAAAATAGTTTAATTCTGACTATTCTCGTTGCTTGTCTAAATGCACTACAGTTCTGGCTTACAAGTTTGGTCCAAAAAACCAACAAACCGGCTGCAATGCCTGGTGGTGTCCCAATGCCAGATATGTCAAAAATGATGATTCCAATGAACATCATGATGACGGTGATGATGGCTTCTTTTGTTTGGTCTTTCCAAGCAGGTGTTGGACTTTATCTCGCTACGACCTCACTTTTCAGTGTGCTGCAGTATACGATACAGTATCGTGTCCTTCTCAAAGCAAAATTGGATATGCTTTTGCACAAGAATAAGCCCGTAGTGATCAATTAGAGCACAAGACTAAAAATTAGAAAAAATCTGAATATAAACGCTAATCGTAGAACAACTTTATCATACATAGTGAGAAAATGGCGAGTAGGACAAATAAACAGGGAATTGCAAAGAAGAAAGCCCAGCAGGCAAAGCAAGCTAGTAGAGTGCGTGGGAGTAGGAGATTTGACTATCCAAAAAGAAAACTAGAGCTTGAAGAAGCAAAAGAGCTCGGAATTGTTGGGATTTATACCAATCCTAAAGGTGCAACCTACAACCGATTTCTTAGAGGGAGAAAAGTCTGTTGGGAGACGAGGTTGAGAACAGATCCTGATGGATACAGATATATAAGGACGCCAGCAGGGGGTTCAGAAATGGTTTCAGCACCGGCATCAGGATGGACGAGAGGTAAAATGAGGAAAATGATGAGAAAATAAGCGGTCTTAAGTACCTCCTGGGGCTAGAAAACATAGGATCTCTTTATCGGTATTTCGTGAGAAATAAAAAGTTAGAGAGTGTCTGTAGCCCGTTCTCCATAAAATAAGGTAAAAAAAGCTTGAAATAATAGATCATATCCTTACAACTCAAAGTGTCTCTCTCAACAAGAGACGGAAAGAAGGCTTTACGGCTTCAAAGGATATGTGACTATGGCGCCCTGACAGAGTGGTCTATTGTACAGGTCTGCAAAACCTCGGTTCATGGGTTCGAATCCCATGGGCGCCTAATAAAACTCTGTCTGAACTGAGCGAACTCTTCAGTTCTGTATAAAGCCCCAATTAGCGTTGGAGCTTTTTTTCATTACTATCCAAGAGACGCTAATCTTTATCTTATAAAAAAATGCTATGCACTACGAAATGAAAAAAATCTGAGGGATTGACTGTATTTTGGCTCCAATGCAAGAGCTCAATTCTCTTACCATACAAATCTCAGTAAAAGCAGGATCAGAATATGAAACAAGAGAAGAAGCAGGTATTTCTCATATTTTGGAGCATATGTTTTTTAAGGGATGAAAAATCCGAACGACGGCAAAGGCTGTTGCTGGTGAAATGGATAAAATTGGCGCTGAATTTAATGCAGGTACTGGAGGAAGTCAGACTTCTTACTATATAAAGTGTGCTCCTCAATTTGCTGAAGTTGCACTAAGGCTCTTGGCTGATATGATGTTAAATGCACAAATAAATCCCGAAGAACTACACAAAGAAAAAGAGGTAATTATTCAAGAACTCAAAATGTATCAAGATAATCCAATGGCTACAGTGCGCGAAAAGCGAGCATTATTTTTCGTGTGAGAAAATAGTTATGGAAGACCAATAATCGGATATGAGGATACAATCAGAGCTGTCTCTCAGAAGGATTTACTCAGCTATAAAAATTCACTCTATACGAAGGACAATTTGCTGTTTACGATTGCAGGGAAGATTGAAAATCAGCTTGCTGTGGAGGGCCTCATCGCAGAACTTTTTTCCCAGCTCCCTCCAAAAAAAACAAGAAGGAAGCCAGATTTTCAGCGAGAATTACCAGAAAAGAAATCTGATTTTTTCAAAAAGGGTACAGAGCAAAATCATCTCATCCTCAGCATGCCGGGATTTTCTATTGATCAAGAGGAAAAATATGCCGCCAAAATCTTAACGACAATTTTGGGAGGAAATATGTCTTCAAGATTATTTCAAGAAATTAGGGAAGAATTAGGATTGTGCTACTATATTTCCGCAAGCCATCTTTCTAAAAAAGAATATTGAATTTTTATGATCAGATCTGGAATTAGTAAAGAAAAGTTCTCGTTTTGACAGCAAGAGATCAATCTTTTGCTTGATAGATTTGTAAAGCAGGGGATTGATGAGGAGGAATTTAAAAACGCAAAAAATTACCTCAAAGGAAGCATTCAAATGGGGATTGAAAGCTCTGACGAGATGGCAGATTTCCTGGCTTCTCAGTGGCTAGCTCAACAAAAAATTCTTACCTTGGATCAACTCTTAGAGAAATATGAAGCGATCAATATCGCACAAGTAAATGAACTTCTTCCTAAGCTCGCAGAATCTCAAAGATGGAGCTTCCATATCGAGTAGTTTAGCCATGATTGCAAAAAATGTGGGGGGGACCCACACTAAAAAGGATGGGAAAATGAGGTGAAGGTAAAGATACAAATGTTGTTTTTGTGGATGAGTATTTCAAAACTCTCTGGAAGAGGGTAACATTAATTATAAATTGTAGGATGAATATAGCATTCATAAACAAACTTATAAACAGTTATGAGCAAAATATTGAAAGGATGTCAGAATAATAAGAAACAAACCTGATAAGGTTATAGTTGAGAAATATGTGATAGAATCATGAGAAACACTATTGATATTAGATATCCCTTATTTTTGAAGATTATTTTGAATAGCGAAATTTAGAAGTTATGAAGGAAAAAAGAATTTATTACGGAAAGAAGTAAAACGAGGAACTCTAGAAGATTATAAATGGTGATTAATGGAATTAGGAAAAGCATGATGGATAACCAAAGCTATTGTATATGATTGAAAAAGATGCTTTTCTTTTGAAAGAACCAAACAAAAAATGTAATTAATCCTACAAAAAACAAAGGTAACAAGGAGAAAACTATCGTGCTTTGGTGATAATTTTTGATACAAAATTTTTATGTATAGTTAAATTTGAATTTTTAAGGAGAAATAAATTGACTTTTTAAGGAGAAATAAATTGACTTTTTATAAAAAATAGGTATAGTAAAGATGAAAATAAAGAATTAAATAATAATAAAGACCGAAGCATTCAAAGTCTGAGCTTTATAAAAGCTTTAATAGGAGTGCAAAAAAATTATGAAAACAAAGATTTTATTTTTCTTTCTACTCTTGATAGTAGGAGTAGGAAATGGATTTGCAGAAAATACGAGTAGAGATTCTCTATTCCAGGAGATAAAAAATGCTCGAAATTTTGCAAAAAACTGGGATACAATCCCAGGAAGTGATAACGATAAGCTTCTTGCTATCTTGACAGGGAAAACTATCCAGGTTGAAGATTCAAGAATAGCTGTCTGTACTCGCCGGTTTGGGCTTCTATTATTCAAAAAAGTTTATTATACTCGTCATATTTATTATGATGAGACAAATAAGCTTCTGAAAAAAGAGATCAAGTTCTCTCAAGAAAAATACGATCTCGTATGGAGTTTTCTAAGCTTGTGTGCCCAGTCATCATTATTACTTCTGCTATACATACTTACAAATCGTTTGTATTCGGACTATCGCACAACTTTTGACTGGATAGGATGGTGTATTGTTCTAGGCCTATTGATATATTTTTCTTACTACTATCTAGGGACTCTGTACGGCATTGTTTCTCTCCTTTATATTTTCAAAGATTAAATCAGAGAAAGTATAGAAAACTTCCTCCAAAAAAGGAAAGAAAAAAAAGAAAATAAGGAACAAGATTAACTTTTTATAAATGTCAGCTTTTCATCAGCTATTTTCTGAGTGAGAGGCTGGCATTTTCTCTTCTTCTAGAAACAAAAAACTGACTCCCACGAAGGAAATCAGTCTTTTTTTTATTTCATACTAGAGATTGCCACGGCTTTTGCCTCGCAATGACTACATACTCTGGTGAAAGGTTCTTTCAATCACTTCAAGCTGATGCGCTTTTGAAAGCCTTACAAAGTTCACCGCATATCCTGATACTCTGATTGTGAGTTGAGGATAGTTTTCTGGATGTTCGTAGGCATCCATAAGGGTTTCTCTCTTGAGAACATTCACATTGAGGTGATGAGCTCCTTTCTTGAAGTATCCGTTCATCATCCCAACCAGATTTTCATTCTGTTCCTCAGCAGTCGCTCCAAGAGACATTGGAACGATAGAGAAGGTATTTGAGATTCCATCTTGAGACTTTTTATAGTCAAGCTTTGCAACAGAGTTGAGCGAAGCAATTGCTCCTGAATGATCTCTTCCGTGCATTGGGTTCGCACCTGGAGCAAACGGCTCTCCCGCTTTTCTACCATCTGGAGTCGCTCCAGTATTCTTTCCATACATCACATTAGAAGTAATCGTAAGGAGAGAAAGGGTTGGAGTTGCATCTTTGTAGGCTCTATGCTTGAGCAATTCATCCATAAAGAAAGCCTGAATCTCTTTTGCGATAAGGTCTACTCTATCATCATCGTTTCCATACATTGGGAATTCTCCTTCAGTTTGGAAATCTTTTGCTACTCCTTGCTCGTCTCTGATCGCTTTAGTTTTCGCATATTTGATCGCAGAGAGGGAATCAGCAACGATAGAGATTCCAGCGATACCATAGGCAATATCTACTCCATAATTGGTATCCACAAACGCCATCTGTGCTTTTTCGTAGTAGTATTTATCATGCATATAGTGGATTACATACATCGTCTTTGCATACACTCTAGCAACATTTGCCATTGCTTTTTTAAAGTTTTCTAGCACCTTATCATAGTTCAAGGTTCCATCTTCATTTTCTACAGCTTCGAAAAGTGAAGCGTCCATTACCTGCACTCCTTCATCTTCTTCTTTTCCACCATTGATCGCAAGGAGCAAAGTCTTTCCAAGATTACATCTCGCACCGAAATGCTGGATTCTCTTTCCGATTTCTTGGTAAGATACACAGCAGGCAATTCCATAGTCATCTCCACCTCTTATAGGCCTCATGAGGTCATCGTTTTCATACTGAATAGATGAAGTATCAATAGAAACCTGAGCGCAGAATTTTTTGAATCCTTCTGGCAAGTGATCTGACCAAAGCACTGTTAGATTTGGCTCTGGAGAAGGTCCAAGATTATACAAAGTCTGTAAAAATCTGAATGAAGTCTTTGTTACTTTTGTTTTCCCATCATGGAACATTCCTCCGATAGATTCAGTTACCCAAGTAGGATCTCCTCCGAAGATTTCATCATAAGCTCCTGGTCTAAGATGTCTTACAAGTCTAAGTTTCATCACAAAATGGTCAATCATCTCCTGAGCTTCAGCTTCGGTAATTTTCCCTGCTTGAAGATCTCTTTCAATATAAATATCAAGGAAAGAAGAAACATTACCAAGTGACATCGCAGCTCCATCCTGCTCTTTTACTGCAGCAAGATAAGCAAAGTATACCCATTGGATCGCTTCCTGAGCAGTTTCTGCAGGTCTTGTTACATCAAATCCATAAGACTGAGCCATTTCAGCGATTTCTTTGAGTGCCTGAATCTGCATTGAAACTTCTTCTCTGAGTCTTACCTTTGCATCAGTCATCTCTCCTGAAATCGTTTCAAAGTCAGCTTTCTTTTCTTTAATCAAAGCATCAGTTCCATACAAAGCAAGCCTTCTATAGTCACCGATAATTCTTCCTCTTGCATAGTTGTCTGGCAAACCAGTCACGATATGCTTGGATCTATAAAGCCTAGATTCTGCATCATAAGCAGAAAATACTGCATCATTATGATTTTTCGCATAATGGAAAATATCCTTTACTCTCGCAGAAAGTTCAATTCCTCTTTCTTTGAGGGCATTTTCTACGACTCTTACTCCTCCAAAAGGCTTGATAGCCCTTTTCAAAGGTTCATCTGTCTGAAGACCAACGATGGTTTCAAGTTCTTGCTTGATATATCCAGGTTTATGAGAAGTAATGGTAGAAATGGTTTCAGGATCAGCAGATCTAAGTCCATTCCCATCTCTTTCTTCTTTAAGACATTTTTTGGCTTCTTCCCAGAGCTGAGTGGTTCTTTCTGTAGGTCCCGCAAGGAAAGATGCATCTCCTTCATAAGGAGTGATGTTGTCATAGACAAACTTTCTTACATCAATTGCCATGTGTTTGTAGTGATAAACAAAATAAAAAGGCTGACTCTCAAACGCAAGGAATCCTATCTTCCCTGTATGAGTTGCCCCACAAAAAAGTATAGCTAAATAATTTTTATTTGCAATAAAAAAAGAACAAAATGCTCTCCATATTCTACCAATTTAGAAGCAGGAAACCTTCACAAATTAGGGAATGATTCTCATAATCAAAGTGGCACTTGAATTTTTTGAGCCTTTTTAGTTGACATCATTTCGTGAATCTGAATGATCCACTCGATCATAAACAAAAAATACTATAAAATTATGAAAACCTATCTCTGTTAAAATTCACTTCTCTCGCCCATTGGACTACGATGGACTTTCCGATGAGGTTATAATCTGGGCATTAAAGAGATACGAGGAGGAGATTGCTGAATATCGATCTTTCCCACGATGGAAACGTTGCTTTTTGCGGAATCCAGATCCTTTGCTAAGAAGAACCTATGATGATCTATTTTTCGATCCTCCCGTTTGGTATATGGAATTGAAAACAATAGAAGGAATCTACTCTATAGCTGGAGTGGGACTTGATGGAAGTTCCCTCTGCAAGTATATGGAGAAGACGGAGTATTTTATTGCTGTGGTATTGATCAAAAAGTAATTAAAAAAAGCAGGAAATCTGAATCTAGATCCTACTTTTCTCTTTTAATCCTCAGAAATTAAAAAAATCCTTTATAGCGAGCAGAGAGCATTGTTTCTTATCCTCATAAAAGAAAGGTCTGAAGCTTCTCCTGGGATTCCTTCAAAACGCTCTAAAAAGAGAAAGGCCATTCCATTTCCTAGTATTTGCGACTGAATAGAGGGAAACCTTCCTCATTTTTGCCCTCTTACAATCCTATAAAGTCGAATCCGAGGAGTTGACTTCCCTCCAGAAACCTTGTATGGAGAAAGGAACGTTTCCTATATCCATCTATAAAAGCCTCTAGGAAGGAATAAATCCTTGACTTTCTCGGAAAAATAGCTATCACAAGGTTTGTTTTAGAGTCATAAAGATGAAAATATGAGAAAGTATTGAATACTCCTCTTGATACTTGGAGTAATGCTCGTGAGTTGATGTCAAATTATTCCTGAGAATGGGAGGAAAACGCAGACTGGAGATGGAGATAGTATCCAACAGGAAAGTTTGAGTGGAAAAAGTACTCAAACAGGAGAGGAAGCCAAACTCTCACCAGCACAAATCTTGAGTTGAAAGGAGGCAAAACTCACTCTTGCCGAAGTGCAAGCACAGACAGGAGATGATACTCCGATTGTTGTGATTACGGAAGCAAATAGCGGGGCAATTGTAACACAGACGGGAGATTCTCTCATCTATAGAAATGAAGTCTATGGATTTCAAGTAAAACTTGGGGAGGAGACTAAGGGATGTAAGCTCTTTGTGGATATAAATAGAGATAATATGCCTGATAATACTACTTTTCTTCTCTATGGAAAAATATGGACAGGAGAAGAGAGTCCTCTTGCCTGAGCTTTGTGGAAACTCTGAGCCGTTGAAATAGGAGGAGCAAGAATCTTGAGCACTAACAGGTATTGGGACATCTATAATGAATGAGGAGATAGTATGCGATGATTTGACAGTTTTATAAAGGATACATTATGATACAATCAGAAATATTTCTTCTTACAGACCTTTACTAATGTTGGTCATAAGGTCCTAAGTGATTGGTTACCCAACCTTAAATGCACTCCCTATAAACATGAAGACTGATATGAAGGAAAAGAAGAAGATGAAGGAGTGCAGGTAATGGACGCTTCACTTTTCGAAGCTGTAGAAAATGAAGATGGAACCTTGAACTATGATAAGGTGCTAGAAAACTTTAAAAAAGCAATGGCAAATGTTGCTAGAGTGTATGCAAAGACGATGTATGTAATCCACTATATGCATGATAAATACTACTACGAAAAAGCACAGATGGCGTTTGTGGATACCAATTATGGAGTAGATATTGCCTATGGTATCGCTGGAATCTCTATCGTTGCTGATTCCCTCTCTGCGATCAA